>PAPR01000037.1 GCA_002709085.1 Pseudooceanicola sp.
GTCGACGATCCATTCAGGGGCCGTCGCCGGCGCGCTGACCACGGGCGAAAGCACTGCCGTCGGCATCGGCGCGGCGTCCAACGTGATCGACGCCACCGCGAACATGTCGTTCGAAAACACCATCATTTCGACCCGCGATATCGCCGAATTCTCGATCTCCAACGCGCGCGAGATCGTCGCGGTCGGGGCCGGCGCGGCCCTTTCGGGCAAAGGCGCGGCAGGCGGAACCGTCCTGTTGAACATGATCCTCGGGAACGAGGCGGTCCTGACGCTCGACCGCGCGATCATGACCACCCTCTCCGACGGCATCACCGCCAAGGTCGATACCACCAACGTCATCAAGAGCATCGGCATCGGCCTTGCCGGCGGGCAAAAGCTCGGCGTTGCCGGAACTGCGACCGCCAACGTGATCACGGGCAAATCGGGGATCACTCTGCGCGACGCGATCCTGCGCACGGATGGCGACCTCGGTCTCGTCGTCTCTGACGGCAGCAAAATCGACAGCATTGCCGGCGGCGTCGCGCTCAGTGGCAAGACCGCAGCCGGGGCGGCCATCGCGGTCAGCACCATCACGCTCGACACCTATGTCGAGGGCGCCGGGGTCACCTTGCGTTCGGGGAAGGACATATCGGCCTATGTGACCGGCGACAGCGAAATCCGGTCCCTGGCGGTCGGGGCTGGTCTCTCGGGCAAGAACGCGCTCGCGGGGTCCATCGCCATCGGCCATATCAACACCGACGTCCGGGTTGAGCTTGACCTCAAGGAGCTCGATTCCGCCAACGTCTTTGCAGCCAACGCGATCCGCTCCAACACGGTGCGGATCCTCTCCGGTGCCGCCGCGCTGAGCGGTAAGAACGGGATTGCCGCCGCCATCACCGTCGCCGTGGTTCACGGCAAGGCCAATTCGCTGGTGACGGCGCACAAGATCACCAGCAGCAAGAATATCTACATGGCCGCGGGGGAAAACAGCGACATCTCCACCGGCGCGGTCGGCGCGGCGGCAAGCCAGGGCAATGCGGCGGGCGGTTCGTTCAACTTCACCCAGGTCGGCAAGGCCTACACCGGGGCCACGGACGCGCGCGAGATCGAGGGCGACAACGACACGCCGGTCGCTTCTGGCGAGGCCGCGCTGACGGCCACGGCGGATGAAGCAGCGACCCTGGCCGACACCGCCCTTGCCGAAGGGGTGGACCTGCCGGCCACCACCTCGACCAATGTCACGCCGAGCGACGACATGGAGGTGAACACCCGCTTCACCCTCACCTCCGGCGCGCTCGACATGGACAACTTTGTCACGAATGCCTTCACCCAAGGATCCATAACCGCCTATGGCGGCGCATTGGTCGCCACTGCAAAGAATGGCGCGGGCGCCTCCATCGTGGTCAACCGCAATTACACCAAGGCAAGCTCCGAGATCGTTCTGCCTCCGTTGGCAGCGAACCGATCCCACCTGATCCGCGGCTCGATCTACAACTACGTGACCGACTACACCGACATGACCGGCTTTTCCGTCGCCGGTGCGGCGGGTGGCAAGACGGTCGGCGCAGCGGCGATCATGGTCAACGTCTCCTCGCGCCAGATGACGGCTACGGTCCGTGGCAATGGCGGTCGGGCCGCGATCCGCATGCCGGATGACGAAGGGCCGTTTGGCTCGGGCTACATCTATTCGGGAACCAACGCCGTGACCAATGTGTCCGGTGAGGCCTATGGCGTCGGCGCGGGCAGCGACAATGGCGTCGGTGGCGCGGTCGCGGTCAACGCGCTCGGTGATCGGTTTATCTCCGAGGTGGCCCATACCGATATCGACACCCGCCTGCGCGACGGCGCGAGCGATGTGATCGACGGCACCTTTGGCGGCGTGACGGTCGAAAACGTCGTGCAGCAGTCGGCATTGGCACGCGCCGTCGCGGGCGGCGGCGGTGGCAAGGTGGGCTTTGGCGGCAGCGCCGCGGTAAACACCGTCGACGGCATGCTCGGCGCGTTTGTCTCCAACAGCCAGCTGCGGGTCGCGACCGTCGAGGCGCTGAATGACCAGACCGTCTCGCTCGACGCGGTCGGGGGCGGAGTCTCTGCCGGGGGCAAGGCCGGTATCGGTGTCGGTGTCGCCGTGAATGACCTCAGCACCGCGCTTCTCTTGCGCCTGTCGCTGGCCGAGATCTACGCACAACGTCAGATCGATCTCAATTCGGTTCAGGACACCAGCATCCGCGGCTTTGGCATCGCGGGCGCGGTCGGCGGAAAGGCGGCGATCTCCGGCTCGGTCGCCTATAACACCAACACCAGCACCAACATGATCGACATTATCAACAGCACGCTGGTCTCGGGCGGGTCCGCCACCATCCGTGCAGTCAACACGGTCGATTTCGGCTCTCGCGGGGGCACCGACGAAGACGCGCAGAAGAAGACGACCGGCACCGAGGAAGAGACCGCGCGCGGCTACAACATCCAGATCGCCGCCGGTGGCAAGGTCGGCGTCGGCGCGGCGGTCACGATCAACACCTCGGCCTCGACCGCCGATGTCGTCGTGGGGCAAAGCAGCCTCTCCGCCTATGGTGGCGATGCGCGTCGCGCCACCTATGCCGAGGACGAGGAATCCAAAATGGACGGCCTCCTGATCGAGGCGGTCACCAAAAGCGACATGCGCATCACCACGGTCTCGGCCAGCGGCGGGCTTTTCGTCGGGTTGGGCGGAATCTACGCCACCAACAACATGCAGGACCTCGCGCAGGTCACCTTGGGCGAGGACGGCAATGCGGACGCCGAAGTCTCCATCAACGGGGCGATGTCGAGCCTGACCAAGGACTTCTTTGGCATCCCGCAGGATCAGGATGGCTCGGACACCCATGAGGCCGCCGGCATTCGGGTAAATGCGCGCACCCTCAACACCCTAGATTCCGTGGCCATCGCCGGGGCTGGCGGGGCCGTTGGCGGTGCGCTGCCGATCGTGACGAACTTTATCGCCTCGGACGCGCTGATCAGCTCTTACGACACCTTTGCGCGCAGCCACAGCGACGGGATCGAGCTGCGGACAATCACCAAGAACACCCTCGACAACACGCTTGTCAGTGCCGCCGTCGGCGGTGCCGCGCTTGGCGTGGCGGTCGGCGTGACGGACATCACATCGAACTCCGTGCTGACGCTGCGCGGCTCCACCCTGCTGGCCGAGGGCACGGGCAAAACGATCATCCTCGCCGCGGACAAGGTCAGCACGATCACATCCACCGCCATCGGTGCCGCAGCGGGTGGCGCGGACGCAGGCGGCGGGGCCGTTCAGGTCACGACCCTCGGCGGCCGGGTCGCGGCGGATGTCTCGAGCAACGAGAGCCGCGGCATCACCCAGTCACGGATCGAAGCCTCGGGCGATGTCTTCCTGCGCACGTTGCAAGACACCACCGTCGATGGCCTGGCCGTCGGGGCCGCCGGGACGCTCGGTTTCAAGGCGCTCGGCGTTTCGGCCAATGTGATCAACCTTGAAGGCACGGCAGAAACCCTCCTGACGGGCGGCAGCTCTATCAAGGGCAGGGATGTCGTTCTCATGACCGTGGCCAACCGCACGATCACCAGTGCCAGCGGCGCGGGCGCCATTGGCAATGCGGCTCTCGGCATCGGGCTCGATTACCTCAGCCTGTCGGAATCCGCGCTCGTTGAGGTCGGCGATGACAGCCGGGTCGAGGCCCGCGATGACCTCCAGATCATCGCGCAATCCAAGGATGTGATCGACACGACGGTCGTGTCGGTCAGCGTGGGATCCCTTGGCGGGCTGTCGCTGTCCCTCGGGATTCTCGACATCGGTGGCACCGCCGCCGCGAACGCCGAAGATAGCGACGAGGAAGAGGAATTCGCCAAGGCCAAAACGGCGGTCAACGACGCGATCACCCAGGATACGACTTCGGACAAGGGCGGCGACGATGCGGCCCCCGGCGACGACAAGAACACGGCGACCTCCCTCGCCGCGATTGCGGACGGGGAGGCGGCGCTGGCCGCTTCGGTCGCGCGTCGTGGCCAGATCGACCTCGACAGCGCGCCCGAGTTCCATGGCGCGCGCGTCACCATCGGCAAGAACGCGCAGCTCACCGCGATGGATGACCTGAGCCTCGGCACCCTCGTCGGCGGCCAGATCAGCCAGATCGCGGGCGGCGGCAGCGCAGGCGGCGTGGGCGCGGTCAATTCCGGCAATGCCATCGCCACCGTCGCCAGCCAATCCGCGATCACGGTCGGGGCAAACACGATTATCGGCGCGGATGGCGCCCTCATCGTGACAGCGCAGCACCTTGGCGAATTCTCCGGCGACGCCACGATTGCCGACGGCACCTACCTGCACGCGCGCGCCATTCTCGGCGCGGTGTCCCTACTGGGCGCGGCCAGTGCGGGCGTTGTGCAGGTCAACGTGGATGCGGATGCGACCGTCGACATCGACAACAGTGTGGTGATGGCCGGTGTCAGCATGGGTCCGGACTCCAAGGCGCATTCGATCGAGGTGTCGGCCAAACGTGACGGGATCGTCTCGGCCGATCTGGTCAACATCAGTGTCGGCCTCGGCGCCGGTGCGGTCGGCACGACCTTTGCTACCGCGAACCTGACGGGTGAATTGGGCGTGACCATGAACGCGGGCGGCGGCAATGGTCGGCTGGGTGCCACGCGCGATGCCACCATTGAGGTGGAGGACGGAACCTTTGCCAACGCCAGCGCTATCGGTGCCTCGGGCGGGATCCTCTCGGGCAACGGCGTCGATGTGGACGCCAGCAACATCCTGACCGGCACCGCCAGCCTCACCGGCCTCACCTCCATCACCGGGCGCGACGTCACCGTGCGAAACGCCAGCAAGGCGCGCAGCAAGGCGGATGGCCTCGGGGTTTCGGTCGGCGCGCTCAGCGTCGGGGCGACCCTTGTGGGCAGCACGCTCAAGACCGATCTCGAAACCGACCTGTCGGCTGACACGGTCACGGCCTCCCGCGATCTCACAGTGCGGAGCGAGATCCTCGCCCCCGACACGGACACGCACAGCAGCCAAAGCTACGCCAACTCTTCCGCCGGCGGTCTGATCTCGGGCAACGGGGCAGAGGCGACGACGACCTTCGATTATGACATCGCCACCACGGTCGGCGGCAAGCTGACCGGCGACGATGTCACGATAGAGTCGAAATCCAGCGGCACCGCCGATGTGGACGCGGACGGCAATCAGGGCGGGCTTCTCGCCATCGGCGCCGTCGTCACCAAGGTCACCGCCCCCCGTGCCACCGCCCTCGTGACGCTGGAGAGTGGAACAGAGATCATCGGCGGGTCCGAGATCAACCTGCGCGCGATCAACGCGCCCGAATTGCGTCTGACGGCGGAATCCGGCTCCGGTGGCCTCATCTCCGGCGCAGGGGCCTCGGGGGATACGCTCATCACCGCGCGAACCTCCGTCAACCTGCTCGACGCGACGCTTTCGGGTCTTTCGCTCAATCCCGTCGCGGTCGATGTGGCGGCCGACAGCGACATCGGCCTCTTTGGTCAGGTCGACAGCATCAACGCTTCCCTCGCGGGGGCTTCGGGCGCGAATATCGACACGAATGTCACGGCGGATTCCAACGTCCTGCTCGCGGATAACGCCGACATCACCGCCGACAGCCTCAAGATCAAGACGCGCAACAAGGTCGACCGCCCTGCCCTCGCGGAGGATGAATTCAACCTTCAGTCCGGCTCCGGCGGCGGTCTCGACATCGCCGCGATGGATTCCGACGCGAATGTGACCCTGACCACCGGCCTCAGCATCGGCGACGGCGCAAAGATCACGCAGCGCGACCGCTTTGACGCGACCGCCTTCAGCATCGGTCTGGAAACCGACGTGACGCTGATCGACCGTCAAAAGATGGACTCCGGCGCGGTCGTTCCCGTGCCCAAGGGCGATTCCGAGATCATCGTGACGGCGACCGACTCCAACCTCTCCATCGGTGAAGGGGTCGAGATCTCGACCCTCGGCGGCCTCGATATCTACGCGGGCGGTCGCACCAACATCGGCGCAGAGGTCTTTACCACGGCCTACGGTCTGGCCGGTTTGCCGGGCGCCAGCGCCACCGCGAAATATACTGCCGATCACGCGATTGATCTTGCCAGCGGCGCGACCCTCACCAGTGCCGAGGATATCAACCTGCGGGCCGGCGGCACCGAAACCGGCCAGCAGGGCGTAACCGTCAAAGCCGAGGCGCGCGCCTACAACAACACCGGCGTTCCCCTGTTCGACGTCCCCGATGCGACCGCCAGCGCGATCACCTCTTCCGGCGTCAACCTGTCCGAGGGCGCTTCGGTCATCTCAGAGGCCGACATCGCCGTCTTTGCCGATGCCGGACATCGCGATGTCGAAGCCTTTGCGCAGGGCAAGGACCTATACCGAACCTCTGCCGCCGCCGTCGGGTCGGTCTTTACCGAACTGGCCGGTGAAGACCCGGTCAACCTCGACTACGAAGGCGGGAAAAGCACCGACCTCTCGACCGATCTGGTCACCGTCAACGGCACCCTTCACGCCGGTTCCCGCAACAAGCGGGTCTATGTCCTAGACACGGACGGCACCCTCAACAACGAACTTCTGGGCTTTACCGCCGAGGACGCCGAAGGCATCGACCTACTGCGCAAGAGCAACGTCCGCCTGACCGAGACGTTGCAGGCCCAGATCGACGTTCTCGAGGCGCAACTGGCCGATACCGGCCTTGCCAGCGACGAGGCCGCCCGCACGCGCTGGCAGGCCGAACTGCGCATCCTCCAAAGCGAAAAGGCCCGCGCCGACGGGATCACCGCACCGGAATACACCTTTGGCAACATCACGGCGCGCGAGGGCAATATCGACCTGCGCGCCGATCAGGTGCTCGGCTCGGCCAGCGGCAGCATCATCGCACCCGGTGACGCCCTGATCGATCTGCGGGTCGCCGAAGATGCCTTTGTCGTGATCAACGACCTGATCATCCCGAACGAGGAAGGCGGCATCGTCACCTTCAACGACGCCGTGGTCGCCTCCACCGCCGATTTCCGCGATCAGGCGGCGGGCAAGCTTGGCCTGTTCGGGGACCTCATCGTCGAACAGGCCTTCACCGTGCAATCGGGCGAATCCTCCGCCGAGCCGCAGATCAACGTCATCACCAGCGGCGATCCCGGCACGCTGACACTGGCGCAAGATGCCCTTGTGCAGAACCTGCGTGGCGCGGCCCGCCTGTCATCGCTCCGCTCCGATCTCGTCATTCGCGGCAAGGTCGAGGCATTGACCCCGACGCTGAGCGCGCCGAACGGCAGCTTCCTGCTATTCGGTCGCGAGGGTCTGCAAAACACCTCCGGGGATCCGCGCGCGCTCTATTTCGATACATACTTCAGCGATGTTCAGGACGCCGTATCCAACAGCGTGCATGACGGCGTCGAGATCAGGATCAATGGACGCGACATCTTTATCGGCACCCTGTTCGGCGAAGTAGAGTTTGGCCTCAAGCTTCCCTCGACCTTCAGCCCGGTCTCGGATCGCGCATCTACCGGCGGTCAGATCGAGGGCAAGAACGTCTACATCGTCGCCGATCAGCTCAACATCAATGGCCCGATCACCGCCGGAATCGTGAACCACAACCTGACGATCCGCGAGGCGATTGATGCCAAACTCGACAGCCTCACCCAGCCGAGCGGGGCGCAGGTCGTGCGGCTCTTCACACCCGGCGCGACCATCGGGAACGTGCTGACCTCCGCGCATATCGATCCCGGTTCGAATATCGGCGTGTCCTATGACTTCGAGACTGATCGCCTCGTTCTCGACGACATCGTCACTCAGGGCGGCCTCGTCGACATAACGGGCAAGATCGCCTCGACCGGGGGTGGCAGCATCCAGTCGCTCGACGGGTTCGGCGAGATCGAGGTTATCTCGCATTCCACGCGCGACGTGCAACTGGGACGTGTGGACAGCGGCCAGAACACCGATGACCTCACCGGCGCGCAGGGGATCGTGCGGATCACCGACCTCAACACCCGGTTCTCGACCACCGCCAATTCGGGCTTCCTGACCACGGAATACATCCGGGTCAACAGGAACGGCACCGACCAGACCGAAGTGCGCCGCTATAGCTCGAATGCCGACCGCTTCGACGCCAATGGCGAATTGATCACGGACTTCGGGCAATTGCTCCGCACCTCGACCAGCCAGGATGGCCGCGTCGAGAGCTACACCCCCGCCGCGCAGGACCTCGTCGTCGTCCAGACCGAAGAACGCGTCAAAGATTTCACCCTCGTCACGACCACGCGTTACAATCTCGGCATTGACGGCGACCCCGTAGCGCAGCCGCCCGAGAATACCGAAATCGACACCACCAACACCACATCGGACCTCAAGGACGCCCCCTATCTCGTGTTGGCCACCGACCCGAACCGACCAAGTTACCGCATGACGTCCGAGCGCTATTCCAATAGCTCGATCTTCTTCAACTCTGAGGTCGTCAGCGATACGCGGATCCTCGGCTTCGGCACGGTGACGGAGCATCGCGATGTCACCCAGACGTCTGAGGCGCGCTATTCCCACATCATCCGGGCCGACGCACCGATCCAGATCGCCTTCCGTGGTGCGGACACCGCCGATGTGGCGATCACGGTCAAGGGCAACGCCCTGCTCAACAGCCCGATCGTCAGTCAGACCGGTGAGACCACAATCGCTTCGCTCAAGGACATCACCGCGCTTAGCAACTCCGCCTTCCTCGCCACGGCGACGACCCAATTGGTCGCCTCCGGCACCATCGGCGGGCTGAACGGCGAGGCGCTGAACCTCAAGCAGGTCGCGGGCGGCCCGGTCACGGCCCTCTCACTCGGCGGCGGCGACATCGCATTGCGTTCGCCCCAGGGCGATCTGATCTTTGACCAGATCACCAGCCGCGAGACCGGCGGCCTGCGGGGCGACGTTTCCCTGACGGCAGAGCGTGACATTCGCGGCGCCAGTGGCGCGGCGCTGATCTCGGGACACGAACTGACCCTTGAATCCGAACTCGGCAAGATCGGTGGCGCGTTCAACACCGCGACCCGACTGGTCAGTGTCGCCGTGACGGGCGGGGTCACAGCCACCGCCGACGGCAATGTCGAGATCCAGGCGCAATCCGGCGATCTCCTCCTGCGGCGCATCACATCGCGCAGCGGCGACATCTTCCTACGCGCGCCCGAAGGCAGCGTGACCGATGGCAACCCGGTGGAGCAGGAAGACATCCGCACCGCCGAAAACCTCGTCTCGCTCTGGACAGATCAGCTTGGCCTGATTGGCGATGGCGCGACTGCGGCCCGCAAGGCACAGCAGGAAAAGGCGCTGATCGATGCCGAACTCGCGCGCTACCGCCAGTACTGGAACGCCCGCACGGGCACCGGCAACGGCGATCCCACGCCCTTTGTCGAGGACGCAGCACTCAAGGCCGGTCTTCTCAACGACGGGCTGAGCGAGGCGGATTACGCCACCTTCATCGCGGACCGTCAGGCGCGCCATGTCGAATGGAACGCACAAACGGCGTATGATCCGACCTACCGCCCTGCCCTGTCGGCCAGCCAGCAAGCCGCCCTGATCGAGGGCCTCGCCCTGACGCGCGGCAATCTGGAACGCTCGATCAACGCCGAGCTGGTCCTGCGCAGCGGCACCACCCAGACCCGCATCGAGGATCCCAACCTCTTTGCCGCCGGTGACATCACGATCACCTCGCGCAACTCCATCGGTCGCGCGCTGGAGGACATCCGCATCCTCAGCCCCGTCGACAACGCGCTCAGCGCGGCTGACCTCAAGGTTCTCAGCAGTGCCGAGGTGGGCGATATCCGCACCGTCGCCGGCAGCGTCTTTGTCGCGCAGCGCGATGATGTGAACCTCGAATTCACCCGGTTCGACGAGGCCGACCGCCCCCTCGGCACCTTCGGCGCACTCTCGACCGAGGGCGATGTCCTGATCGGGACACGCACCGCGCTCAACCTCAGCGACGTGCTGTCGAACAACCTCACTCTCCTGCGCGTCGATGGCCTGCTATCGCAACCGGGTGCAGGCCTGTTGCAGGGCAAGCGGCTGGTGCTTGAAAGCGGCAGCAGCGCCGGGGTCGGCACGCGGTCCAGTGCGATCAACGTGAACGTGCTGGACGGCGGCGCTTTGGTCGCGCGCGGCGCGGGCGACATCATCCTGTCGGCCGGGGAAGATAGCCGCCTGCCGACCACCGGCAATATCCCGGTCGAGAGCATCTTTACCACCGGGCGCGTCTATCTCAGCGCGCTGGACGGGGCGATCACCGACGCCGTCATCAGCGATGCACCGCGGATCGTGGCCCAGGGCGCGACCCTCACGGCGCAGCAGATCGGCGCCCAGGGCCGGCTCCTCGGGATTGAGGCGACCGATGGCGCGGACATCTCACTGACCGCCTCCGGCAAGGTCTTTGCCAAGGCCCCCGGCGACATGCGGCTCAGCCAGTTCATCGCCACCGACGGCGGCGTGGTCACAACACCGGGCAGCCTTATCCTCAAGGGCTCTGACGACGAAACTCATGGCATCCACAGCCTGTTCGAGGCGCGCATGCTCTTCGGCGAGACCGCCGCGCTCACCGTCGAGACGGGCGGCGGCATTCACGCGAACAATCCGTTCTACAGCGCGTTCGAGGGCGGCGATCTGACCCTGCGTGTCGGTGACACCATCACCTCCGCCGCCGGCACCCTCATGACGGATGTGGATGAGATGTTGCTGGTATCGCGCGCGAACGATGGCCCCGCGACACCCTTCACCGTCGCCAACACCAGCGACGCGCTGCGATTGTTCGTTAGCCAGAACAACAATCCCGACAGCACGACGACCTTCACCAACAGCGGCGACATCATGGATGTCACGGTGCTTGGCCATGCGATCGACCTCTTCAGCAGCACCGGGGCGATCCGCCAGGCGAGCCTTCTGGGCACCACGGTCAACCTGCGGGCCCAGACTGAAATCGGCACGGGCGAGCTGGGCGCAAACATCTTTGCCGACAGCCTCTCCAGCTTTGTCTCCGACGGTCCGACACGATTGACGCTTCTCGACGAGGCATTCGGCGGCGTGGTCACCAAATCCGAAATCAGCCTCGGCTCTATCCTGTCACTGGGCAGTGGCGGCATCGATATCGCCGCCGATGGCCTCGCGGTCACGATGAGCCCGAGCGCGCTGATCGTCTCCGGCGGGGGCAATATCGACCTCGACGCCGACAGCTTTGCGATCGCCTCTGGTATCGCCAACATCGGCGCCGGTGACATCAAGGTCGCGGCTTCCGGCACCATCGCCCTCTCCGGCGCGGGCCGGGTCGAGGCGAGCAATGGCCGCGTGGCCCTGCTGAGCGACGGCACCATCGATCTGACGCGGATCTCCGCGGGCGCGAATACCGCAGACGCGATCACCCTGCACGCCGCCGCCCTCACCCTCGCGGATCTGCCGACAGACGATGGCCTGCCCGCGCAACGGCTGATTGCGACTGGCGTGACAAATGCGGGCGCGATCCTCCGCCTCGGCAGTCTCGCCGGCCCGCTTTCGACCCAAATCGCCGTGATCGACGCAGAGGTCCGCAGTGGCGATCTCTCCCTCGACAACCTCGGGGATCTGGCTGTCGTCGACGCCAGCGTCCCGGCGGGCAACGTCACCCTGCGCACCTCGGGCACGCTGCGTCTGGGCGCGATCTCATCGCCAACCGGTCGCGCGACCCTGATCGCAAACGCCATCGACGGGCATGCGACCCTGCCCGCCACGATCAACGCCCCCGCCATCACCATGCAGGCCGGGACCGGCGGGATCGGCCAGACAACGGCTCTGCGCGTGGACACGCTGTTGAACTCCCGCGTGACCATCGCCTCGCAGGGCAATGCGACCCTGACCGAAGTCGCGGGCGACCTCGCGTTGCAGACCGCCACGATTGATGGCGCGCTCGATCTATTGGTCGAATCCGGCGGCCTTTCTTCCGGCATCATCAGCGCGACCCAAGGGGTCACACTGGCCTCTCTGCTCGGCCTTGGGACAGAGGGGGCGCTCTCCCTGACGACGCCCGAGCTCACTGCGCAAACGCTCGGCGATCTCAACGTCATCCTGAACACCCGTGACGGGGGCACCCGTTTGGGCCGTCTCTTTGTCCAGGGGGGAATCGACATCGCGGCCACGGCCACGGACGTAACGACGCTTGCCGATACGGACATCCTGTCGCTGTCCAGTGACGTGCGGATCGCCGCAAAATCCCTCACCCTCGCGGGCGGGATCACCAGCGCTGGCGGTGATGTCACTCTGACGTCGCTCGGCGCGCTCACCATGCTCAGCAACAGCGCCTGGGTCGAGGCCTTCGGCACGGCGAGCCTCTCTGCCCAAAGCGATCTGCGCCTCAGCAATGTGACCGGCGCCCTCGCCGAGATTTCCACCAACGGCAGCCTGTCCCTGATCGCGCTCGCGGATCCCGCGACGGATGCCCATATCACCACCTCCGGTTTGGCCACCCTGCGGGCCGGATCGATCACCGGCGACGTCATGCTGACGACCCAGCTTGCCGCGCTGGACGCCATCCTGGACAGTGGCAACCTTCGCCTCAGCAATACCGGCGCGCTCGCCCTCGACGCGCAGGCTGCGACCGGCAACCTCGACATCTCCACGCGCGGCGCGATGGTGCTGAGCCGTGCAATCGCGGCCTCGGGCGGCACGGTGACACTGAACGCGACCGACACGCTCTCCGGCGACGCGGCGATGACAGCAGGCCAGCTCGACCTCGCCAGCAGCACAGGCGACATCGTCCTCACCCTCGCCAGCGCCGACACGGTCACGATCAGTCGCGCCGCGACGGCGCAGGGTCGCATCGCCCTCGCCTCGCAAGGCGCGATGGAGGTCGGGAACCTGGGCGCGAAAACCACCCTCTCGCTCAGCGCGGGCGGCACCGGATTGCGCAGCATCGGCACGTCGATGCTGTCCGGCACCCGCCTCGATCTCATCGCCGCGTCCGGCAGCATCGGCTCGGCGACGAACCGGTTCATGACGGACACCTCGCACGGCGCGGAAGTCCATGCATCAGCGCAGAGTATCCATCTGACCGAAACCACCGGCGATCTCGGGATCGGCACGATCACCGCGCCGCAAACCGACATACTCCTCACCTCGGGGGCGATCCTGCGCGGCACGGTGCACGGCGCCACGACCACCCTGCGTGCCAGAGACGGCATCGGCACCGAAAAGCTGGTGTTCCTCAACGGTGGCAGCATCGGGGCAGAGGCCACGCGCGGCGACGTGCGGTTTGACATCGACCAGACGCTCAGCGGCGGTGAGGCGACCCTGCGGTCCGTCAGCACGGGCGGCACAGGCCGGATCGAGGTTAACGCCATCGGCACCGCCCTGGCCGTCGCCGGGGGCATTACCACGGAACAGGGACGCATCACGCTCCGGTCCGGCGACCTCACGACACACGGCATGATTGCCTCGCGCGGCGGAGACATCGCCCTTGACCTGCGCGGCGATCTAAAGATGACCGCGATCCAGGGCGATATCGCTTCGCAAACCGGCGCCATCATCCTCGACATCGCCGGTAATGCCGAACTGGCCGAGGTGCGCACAGGGGCCGAAGAGCGCCTCGCCCTCGACGTCGCCATCGGCGGCGAGGTAACAAACGCGCCCGGCGTGGTGAACGAGCGGCTCGAAGCCATGGGTCGCGGGGCCTCTGCCAAGGTTCGCATCGGCTCTTCGGCGATCAAGGGTCCGCTCGGATTCGAGACGCGGGTCAATACGCTCGACATTATTCAGGCCGAGGGCGATCTGCACCTCAACAACCTCGCGGAACTGAACCTCACCTATGGCGAGGCCACCACCGGCGCGCTTGAGATCTTCGCCGGCGGCTCGCTCTACTTCCAGCGGGCCAAGGCTGCCGCGGGACAGAAACTGATCCTCGCCTCCGGCGGTGGTGTCCATGCCGCGAACGGCACGCTGGAGGGCGATTTCATCGGTCTCTATGGCTTTGGCGGATCGGTGGATGACGCGTTCGACAGCCCGCTCACCGTCGATACCAAGGCGGGCGCAATCGTGCAGGTCTACGCCAAGGACAACATCAACCTGCGTGAAACTTCCGGAGATCTGACGCTCGCCTATGCCATCTCCGATATCGACAATCTGGTGATTTCCGGCGCCGGAGATGTGACTGCCGGTCTCTTGGGCGCGCAAGGCAGCCTCAGCGCTTCGGCCGATCAATCGCTGCGCATTAACCGTATCGGCGGTGCCTCGGTGCGGATCGAGGATGCAGTCGCGCTCGGTCTCGTCCGCCCGGACTTCTACGGCGTCGCCACGGCCAAGGCTCCGACCACCGCGACCCTCACGGCGGCGGCAAACCTCAACACCGGGCCGGTCGCCGCGCGCGACCGGGTGGCGCTGGTCGGTCAGTCCGTTCAGGCAACGCTGATCAGCGAGACACCGCAGGACGGCCTGACCGTCAGCCTCACCGGACCGCGTGGCGGCTTCGCCCGTACGGCCAACGTGCAGGTGATCGGTCAAGGCCCCCTCTCCCTGCTCGCTGACCCGCTCGCGCCGCAGACGGCCAGCACCCTTGGCTTTGCGCCCCAGTTCACAGGCGCCGTGACGCTGGACGGGGCCAGGATCGGTCAGGCCGGCAGTACCGCGAGTTTCGCCACAGGTGGCACGTCCCTGACCGTGCGCAACACCCAGATCGACGGCAACGTGCGGTTCAAGCAACGCAGCTTCAGCCTCTTGACCCAGACTGTGGAAAGCGCGCTGAACCCCGAAGACACTGAACAAGCGCTCACCCTCGCCGGCGGCGCGGTCGACTTCGAGATCCGGAATGAGACGGACCTGACCGTGCGCGACCTGACCCTGTTGCGGCGTCTGTTAGCCACGACCCTCGCCCAGCTCGTCGCGCAGGACGTCGGCATCACGGATGTGACCGACATCGTTGAGGCGACAGTTCAGATAGGCCCGCAGCAACCCGGAACCGCCGAACGCGCGATCACGCTGATCTCGATCACCGTGCAGACCCCTGCTGGCGATCGCCGCCAGATCGTCCGCTTGCCGCTGATCACTGTGTCGCTCGACCCGGAGGATGTGGTGGCGCCTGGTTAAAAGGGCCTTCTTTTTGATGCGACGCAGGCTCGCGAAATCCGTTCCTTTGGTGTAATGCGTCTCGAGAACACGAGACCCAACGCGACCAAGTGAGGACGAGACATGCCATCCGAAGGAACAAACGATCACTCCGACGCAATCGGGCGACAGGAACGCCAGTCAGAGACGATCGCGCCAGGTCCGGTCACCGCCCTCGCCGCGACTTTCGACATGACGGATGCGCCCCAGGCGGGTGACCCCCTGCCGCCGGGATGGCACTGGCTGTATTTCAACCCCTTTGTGAAACGCAGCGAAGTCGCGCACGACGGCCACTTGAAGCGTGGGGACTTCATGCCCGACATTTCGCTGCCGCGTCGGATGTGGGCAGGTGGTCGACTGACCTATCACAAATATCTGACGGTCGGCGAAGAGACTGTGAAAGACAGCGAAATCACCAATGTGGTCACCAAATCGGGCCGGGCAGGTCAGCTCGTCTTTGTCACTATCCGCCATCTCCTGTCCCAGAACGGCACCCTGTGTGTCGAGGAAGAGCAGGATATTGTCTATCGCGAGGCCCCTGCCCCCGGCAGTGCGACCCCGACGCCCGCTTTGGCCCCCGACACCGCCACGCAGGCTGAGGTTGTGACCCCGGATCCGGTCCTGCTTTTTCGCTATTCGGCACTGACCTCGAACGGGCATCGCATTCACTACGACCGCGCCTATGCCCAGAACGAGGAAGGCTACCGAGATCTCATCGTGCACGGCCCACTGACTGCCACCCTCCTGCAGGGTTTCGCCACGCGCAACGGCGGACATCTGTCCCGTTTCGAATTCCGCGGCACAGCCCCGCTCTTCGTGGACCGCGCCTTTACCCTGGAGTCCGGACCCGAAGCCGACGGATCGCTGCCGCTATGGGTCAAGGGTCCCGAGGGGGAGCTTGCCATGCAGGCCAATGCCGTGCTGGAAGCCCGATCCTGAGTTTGGGCCCGCTGACGTCTAGCCGGTCGCAGGCGGTAGAGGTGTTGGATGCCAGGTAAGGTGCCGACACCGCGGTGACCTTCCCTATATCGGGTCAGCCTCGCCCTCTCGGGTGTTGATCCCGACACCCTCTGGGCCAATATCGCCTCTATTCAATCGCTCCGGCAAAGGCGAGGGCGCGCTCCAGCTTCTTGTCCAAGGCAGTTTGTTCCCGGCGTGTGGTGGCGTGCTCCGCTTCGGCGCGGCGCTGCGCAAGTCGGCGCAACAGGGACGCGCCACCGGGTACGCGAGTGGCGCGAACCAAACGGGTCAATCGGGGAGCAAAGCGGGTAAAAAGGTCGTCTTCCAGGCTAACGATCGCCTGTGTTGTACCCGGATCCCCCTGCCGCCCAGAGCGACCATAGAGCTGGCGATCAATCCGCGCGCTTTCGTGAAATTCGGTCAATATCACATGCAAGCCACCCGCCTCGCGCACCCCCTCTCCAAGTGAAATGTCGGTCCCCCGCCCTGCGATATTGGTGGCCACAGTGATCCGACCGGACTGCCCGGCGCGCGCGACGACATCGGCCTCATCCGCCGTCTGGCGGGCATTCAACACCGCGACATCGAGACCAAGCCGGGACAGGGCCTTGGCCGCCTCCTCCGACGCCTCAACCGACCGGGTCCCGATCAGGACGGGTTGCCCGGCGGCGTGACGGGAGGCTGCAGCCTGCGCGACCATGCTCCAACGTTTGCTGTTGGTTTTGCAAAAGCGGGTCGAGACATGGCGGCGCCGGCGTTTCCGGTGGGTCGGGATGCGCACCGTCCCCAGCCCGTAGGTCTCCAGAAATTCGCCCGACAGTTCGACCCCCGTCCCGGTCATACCCGAGAGACGCACGTAGCGACGAAAGAACCGCTGATAGGTGATCCGGGCCAGCGTCTCTTTCCGTCCGGTGACGGCAAGTCCTTCTTTAACCTCAATGATCTGATGCAGCCCGCCCTGCCAGCTTCGATCCGGCATGGTGCGCCCGGTAAATTCGTCAACGATCCGTATTTCGCCGTCCTCAACGATATATTCATGACCGGAATGGAACAGGTGCAGCGCCGACAGCGCTTGTTGCACCAGCTCTTCACGCGCCTTCCGAATGCTCCAGAGTCCCTCCAGAGACGCCGCTGCCGAAGCGACAATCGCTTTTCCCGCCGGCGTCAGCGTGATCATCCGACGCATTGAATCCAGCTCGAAGTCACGCCCCTCGAGCAGCACCCGACCGAGATCGAGAGCCTGCTGGTAGAGCCGCTCCAACTCCGGATCGTCAGCCGTGGACGACAGGATCAACGGCGTTCTGGCCTCGTCGACGAACACACTGTCGGCCTCATCCACGATAGCAAAGGCCAAGCCTCGCAGCATCAACGGTTGGCGTCCATGATCAGTGGTCAACGCCTGCGCGCGAAGCCGCGATCCGGATCCCCCCCGCCGCAGCCCAACACGGTCTCGCAGGTAGTCAAACGTCAGATTGTTGTTCGAAAGGAACGTTACATCGGCACGATAGGCCCGTTGGCGGTCTGCGGTGTCCATATCGCTGTCGATGACCCCGACCGTCAGGCCAAAGAATTCAAAGACGCCACGTAGTTCGTCTGCGTCGCGCCCGGCAAGATAATCGTTCACCGTCACAACATGGACCGGATCGCCGGATAGCGCGGCGACCGTCGCCGCGGGCAGGCCGGTCAGGGTCTTGCCCTCGCCGGTCGCCATTTCGATCAGACGACCCTCGTATAGGGCGAGCGCGCCCATGATCTGGACCCGGTATTGCCGTTTGCCCAGCACCCGATCCGACGCTTCGCGCACGATGGCAAAGGCTTCGAGCACCGGTTCAATCCCGCCTCTGCGCGCCAGCAAGCGAGGGCGCAGAGCAAAGGCCGCGGCGCGCAGTGCCTCGTCGTCGATGTCTGCGTAATCTGGGGCCATTGCGTCGATGCGCCGGGCCAGTCTTGCCAGGCGCCAACGTCGAAACGGCACCCGTGCAGTCACAGCGCCCACGCGACGTTCCAGCCACCGGTCGACCCCATTGCTGACCGGATCGGCCAGCTCCGGATGGGGCGCCGTGCCAAGCCGGGAACGGCCGAGGCCAAAGAGGCCTGCCGCCTCAGGCACCGAACCGCTTTTGAAACAACTGACGCAAACGGCGATAGGCCTGAACGCCACTCGGTTCCAACCCGTGATCAAACCGCACCAGAACGCGGGTCCCGAATGCCGCGTCGGACATCCCCGGCGGCGCGGCCAGGTCCAGAAGGAAGATCCGCTCCAGCGATTGCATGCCTTCGGCGCTGGCCGGGTTCACCTGAAATCGCCCGCCGGAAACTTCGGCCAACGCCGGGCTGGGTAGCTGGTCCGTGGCCGCCGGGATCTGACGGATGACACGGGTGTCGTGACGGTCGTGCAAATACCCGGCCAGCTTGACCTCAACCCCTTTGAGGCGGGTCTTGATGAGGGTCTCATCCTCCTGTGAATAAGCGACGCGAATGGTGTCTGCCCGCGGCGGCAACACGTAGCCGACCAAATCACCTTGGTTCAAAAACCTCCCCTGCAAGGTTTCAGGCCTGTCGATCGGCTCGAATTGACCCTCCGTGGCGGCAACGATATGCATATCATCCAGCCGCTCTTGCTCGCGGACATATTCAGCCTCTGCCGCAGCAAGGGCAGCGCGAATTTCATCGGCGCGCGCCTGATCCGTGGCTTCTGCGGCCTGGAGGCGGCGGCGCTGTTCCTCAACCCGCCAGCGCAATAGGGTCAGCCGGGCTTCTAGGCCTGGGTCCTTCAGATGCACCAGGTCGGTCCCCGCAGCTACCAGCGATCCTCGGGTCGCGACGACGCTCTCAATGAACCCCGGTCCGCGCGCCCTGAGATAACTGCTTTCCGGTAACCATAGCACGCCTTCACTGTCGGTTCGCAGCGGCAAGGGGATCAGCGCCAGCGCCCCCACAATCACACCGATCCCACCCCAGGTAATCAGATTGGCGCGTTTGCGAACCTTGCGAAGCTGGGGCGAAGTCAGCACATGCTTGAGATGTTTCGCCGCCGGCTTGATCAACGTCGAAAAGATCGACCACATCGCGAGCATAACGCCAATGAAAAAGAAGCGCCCCGCCACAAACAACGCAATCCCGATCATCACAAGCGTGCGGTAGACAAAGGCAGCCGGCGCATAGAACAGAAACCACAGCTTTTCGCCATCTGTCGCATTGAAATCGCGCAACTGCTTGGCCGCAAAGATATATCGCTGGATCAGATGCCCGTAAAACTGCGTGGCGCGGTTGGAGAGGTTGGGGATTTCGATCACATCGGAAAGCACGAAGTACCCGTCGAACTTCAACAGCGGATTGCCGTTTACCAACAGCGTGGACAGCCCGCCAACCATGATCACGTTATAGGCGATGGCACGGGTCATCCCCGGTTCGGCATCCACCCAGATAAAGACGGCAATCGCGGCGGCAAACGTTTCAATGATAATCCCGCCGGCGCTGACGACGGCGCGATGCCATTTGTTACGAAACGCCGCAGCAGAGGAGGCATCGACATAAGGAACGGGAAAGAAGACGAGGAACATGACTCCCATCTCACGGACTTCCCCGCCGCGCATCTTGGTCAAGTAGCCATGCGCCAACTCGTGCATCGCCTTGAGCAGAGGATAGCTGACCAGCGTGATCGCGATATTGCGGCCCGAAAAAAGCTGCGCCGAGAGGTCCGTCGTCAATGCCGTCCAATGCATCGCCGCCGTAAAGCCACCGGCCCCCACGACCAACGCCCACAACAGCAGACCCCACCCCGAAATCAGCCAGCGCACCACCGGCAGCGTCCGTTCCAAAAACCGGTCGGGGTCCCATAGCGGCAGCCGAAAGGACATCGGGTTCATCAGGTTCTGCTTGATGATCTGCCGGGTCATCCGATTGTGGCGCTCTAGCAGGTCGGCAACATCGGGGCTGGAGTGATAAAGGATCAGATCGTTCTGATGCAACGTCGACAACAGTTGCACCACGTCATCCTGGCTTGGGGCGTGTTCATCCAGGCTCTCGGCCAGA
The DNA here is from genome assembly GCA_002709085.1 of Pseudooceanicola sp. Lineage (GTDB taxonomy): Bacteria > Pseudomonadota > Alphaproteobacteria > Rhodobacterales > Rhodobacteraceae > Pseudooceanicola. The sequence goes on from PAPR01000037.1 coordinate 20,072, forward strand.
CCCGACCAGATCTCATCAATGGTGCGCTTGCCGTCGAATTGACCGATGACCATATAGGCCCCTGGGGTAAAGCGGTGCACACGTCCCGTGGCGTGGTCATGCAGGACATACCACGGCTGGCCGCGATATCGGTGGCGGTGGATCGTGACCTGACTTTGCAGCCTTGGGGCAAGACGGGCGACACGATACCAGATGGTTGAAAGATAGCTCTCCGACATCTCAGGGTTGCCATGTCCAAAGTTTCTGTCGCATCCAGTCGACCATCCGGCGGCTCCATATCCAGACATAGCGACGCTCGTCGATGCCGATCTTGGCGCGGCCTTCCATACCGGGGCGAATGTCGTCCGGCACTGTCCCGTCGAGCAGCGCCTCAACGCGGAAGGCATTGAAACCTTCGCGTGCCTCAGCCACCGGCGTGATGCGAGTCACCGTCATCGGCAGGGCGTCAGAGGGATGGCCGGTCAGCGCCAGATGCCCCTGCTGGCCCAACTCCACGAACCGCAAATCCCGTTCATCGACAAAGATATCGACCCGATAGGCGGCATCCGGCACGATTTCGAACAATACCTCGCCCGCCTGCACCGGCGCGCCAAGCCGCTGGCTAAGGTCGCCCTGAACGATGGTTCCGGCAATCGGCGCGGTGATGCGGGTGCGGCCCAGCTGCGCCTCGGCCAGGTTCGCCTGGGCACGGGCCTGTTCGATCTGCGCCTCCAGCGCGGCGAATTGCGCGCGCTCATAGCGGGCCATGGCATCGCGGGCCTGCACGCTCAGCCGGTCCATCTCGGATCTGGTGCGCAGCAGTTCCAGGCGCAGGTCGGTGTCCTCCAGTCGCGCCAATTCGTCCCCCACGGCAACGCGATCCCCGGCCCTGAGCGGGGCGGCGGCGATGAACCCGGCGAAAGGCGCGGTGGCGGCGCGTTGGATCGCACCACGCAATACCGCCTCTGATTGCACGCGGAAGGGGCCGGTCATCACCGTCGCGGCCACCACAGCCGCGATCACGGCAAGGGTCAGCAGTTTCCAACTCAGCCGGCGCGGCCCCAACACCACGCCAAGCGCATGGCCAATGGTGTCAACCAGCCGGCCCGCCAGCCAACGGTTCCCCCTGCGTTTGGTCTCCAGTACCGGACCGATCAGGGCCGCGACAGCCTCCAGGGTAAGGTGATCATTTTCGTCAAAGCGCGGCTCGTCTTTGCGCCGCTCCACGCTCAGGACCCCGACCGGACCTTCGTCATCCGACAGCAAGACCGACAGCACCTGTCGAATGCGGCCCGCCTTGATCAGATCTCCGTGCGCGACCGAAATTGCCCGATCAAGCCCGGGCAGCGGCGGATAGGACACCGCCCCCCGCTGGTCAAAGGATTCCTCCATCGCCGTTTCTAACAGCTCTGCCGCACGTGACCGCCTTCGAAACCACGCTGCATGGGACATGGCCAAGAGCGCGATCCGAGGGGCGCCGCGGCGACGTCGCACCATGCCGATCGCGACGTGATCGTAGCCAAGCCGCGCATGCATTTCGTTGACGAGCGCCATCGCACAGGCGGCCGGTTTGCGATGTTCGCCGGCCAGCGCCAGCATGTCGATCGCCACACCGGACCGGACCACGCGCGCCATCTCGCTGCGCGCGTCTTCCTCCCATGCTCGGGATGACAACCAACCGGCAGCCCAGTGCAATTCCTGTAGCGCCTTTTGCTGAATCTCCGCGCCCTGCCCGACCAGTTCCAACACCGCCACAGTGCGGACACCCCCGGTTTGCGTGAGGATCGGATAAGCCACCAGCATCAGTCCATCATCCCCAGGAAGGGAGACGGGGCGGGCCGAGTTGATGGCGGCCTCTGCGATCTCTTTCAGGTGGCTTAGGTCGCGGCGCGGATCGGGCACCACGGCGACGGGAACAAAGGCCCCGGCCCCCGTATCGGCCTGCAACAGCACCGCCATCCGCGCGGCATCCACCCGACTGATCAGCACGGCCAGCCAGCTGGTCAGATAGGCCGACGCGGAGCGCGCATTCAGAAAAGCCGACCAGAGCGAACTGTCGAACCGCATCACCTCGCCCGTCCGGGTTGGTGCGGCAGCCGTGTCCGTGTGGCGATCAGTGATGTTCATCGCCACCCCCAGCAACAGGCAAGCCCGGCCTGAGAACGCTCAGCCGATGCAACCGCCGGTATCCCTCGTGGGGAGAGGCTTGATCGCGCCGCAATCGATGGATCCGGCGGTCAAGACTGCAGCTTGCCGTATCGGGCTTCATGTTCCTCAATCAACCGGTTCATCATGTCTGCCAAACGCTTGGCCGCATGGGGCGACATCACCACGCGATGATGCAGATCGACCTCGATCTTGGATTTATTCATATCCCAGCTCTCGTTGACGCCGAAATTGATCACCACCTCTTCTTGCGTCGATGAGCCATTGCACACGTTGCAATACGAGCTCTTGAGATTGTTGGTGTTAAAGCTGACCTGGCTACCGGCCCCGGCGGGCTGTGACTTGCCATTGATCTTGCTGGGGGTGACGTTCTCGGGCATCAACGATGGCCTTTCTGTTCAGGATTTCATGCCGTTGGTGGCTGCGGTGCGGTCCCGCTGGGCGGCGTCGGTGGCCACGAAAGGAATGGCAAACCCATTGGGTTTTACCTCTGCGTCGACCTCGGGATCATGATCGAAATGCAGGGCCAAGTCCACACCGTTGACCCGCAGACGACGCAGGCCGGTGGCCAGCACCTCGCGACGCGACGCGCCGGTGCGGCGTAGTTTCAAGACCGGGGACAGGGCCGCAATCGCACCCAGCGCCAACAGGCCCTCAAGTTCGACAATCGCATCGCTCCCCTCCATCCGCACGCGACCGGAGGCACCGTCCGGCAGACCCTCGATCGTTTCGGCGGCTATGCCGTCGGCCAGTGCCAGCGTCATTTCCAGCCGCGAGGCCCCGGCGAGCCCGGCCAGCTCAAACATCGCCGCGCCACCCGTTGCATCCAGCCCGACAAGACCATTCCCCGCCATCTGCGCGCCGAGCGGGCCCAGGGACAGGCTCCAAGCCGCATCCGCCAATTGCACAGCCGCCGTGCCAGTTTCGACCGGCAATGCCGCGCTTTGGTGCACCGGCACGACGTCGACGCCGCCCGTGTCGGACCCGCCGTTCACATCCTGCACGGAAATCGACATGTTGCGGATTGCGCCTTCGGGATCGGTGGCCCCCGGTTTGGCCTGAAGTCGCAGCACAATCAGTTCAAGCGTCGGCTGCGCCAATGCAACAGGCGACGACAGTGACACCACTAGCTGACTGCCTCCGACCCCGGCTTCGATCCGGGTCTCAATCGACACCCCATCCGGCAGACCATCACCCGGCGTCACATCGCGCAGCTGCAACTGAGCAGGGTCAAAGGTTGCGGTAAACGACAGGTCCGTCACGCCCCCTTGGTTTTCGAACATCATGAGCACGTTAAAAGACTTGAGCGCGTCGTTGTTCTTGTCCGGGTCGGAATAGCTCAGGTTCCGTGCGGGCAGATAGACAATCGGCAACTCGGTACTTTCCCCGACAACCAGGTCGAGCAGGTCGCCCACCGGTGGCAATGGCGTGTGCACAAAGGGCTGGGTCGGTTGCTCTATGTTGAGGGCAGGTTGCGGAACGACAACAACGGGCGCGGCACTGACCGCGTGAATGACCTCATCACTGAAGCTGGCCGCCGGGGCAGCGCCATTGGCCTCGGTCAGGGCCATCGCGATCCGATGCGTGGCACCACGCGGCGCGGTGTCGGCCAGACGCGCGTGCATCGACAGCAGCGCGACGTCCGAGGCCGCGCTGGTCGGCGTGGCAAAGTCGAGCGTGATCCGCGACAAACCGTTCCCGCCGACCACGTCGACCGTCATTCCGAGAGGGGCATTGGGTCCTGCAGTGATCTCCATCTCGCCAATCACCGTCGGATCCCAGGTCAGCAACAGCACCACGCCAGTCAGCCCTGCATCCATTGTCGCACGGATCGGCTCACCTGTGAGCTCATTGCCCGCCGAGGCCAGGATCTCGCCCGGTCCCCGCAGCAGCGCAGGCCCGAGAACCGGTTTCAGCACGCCGCGTTCGGAGACGATCAATTGCAAAGTCTCGCTATCGCTTAGCCCCGAGGGGTCGGTCACACTGATCACCACAGAGGCGGCGCCGAGATGACCCTCGGTGTCACCACTGATCCGCCCCGTCGCGGCATCGACAGTGATCCAATCCGGGCCGGACAGCTTGGCAAAAACCAGATTGGCGGCATCGGTATCAGGATCGGTGGCAGAGGGCAGAATATCAATCGCCTGACCTTCCGGCACCGAAACCGTCCCGAGCGCACCCAAGACCGGGGCCAGCGGGGCCGGTGCGGTCACGCTAAGCACCAGCGTCGCCGTATCGCTCAGATTGTCGGGATCGGTGACACGGATCACCAGTGTGCTGTCGCCAGCGTGACCCTGGCTGTCACCGGTGATCCGGCCCGTCGCAGGATCAACACTGATCCAAGCCGGACCCGATACCTTTTCAAAGGTCAGCGCGGCGGCGGGCGTGTCGGGGTCTGTCACAACCGGCAGGACGTCCAGCGCCGCTCCTTCTGCCAAGGTCAATGCGGCCAACGGCGTGATCACCGGCGCAAGCGGATCGCGCGCGACCACTGTCAGCGCCAGTGTGCCGGTGTCGCTCAGGCCCGCGTCATCGGTCACGCGGATCACGATATCGACGGCTCCGGTCTGGCCCTCGGTGTCGCCGGATATCCGGCCCGTGGCAGCGTCAACCGCGACCCAATCCGCGCCGGAAACCTTGGTAAATGTCAGGCCAGCCGGCGACGTATCAGGGTCGGTCACGACGGGCAGGATATTCAACGCCGCCCCTTCTGCGAGGGTCAGGGCATCCAACGCGCTCAACACCGGTGCAATCGGAGCGACGACGTTGATGGTCACCGAAAGCGTTGCTGTATCGGTCAAATCGGTCGGGTCGGTGACGCGGATCACAACCTCGACCGCACCGGGGTTGTCGGTGCTATCGCCGGTGATGCGACCCGTTGCGCCATCGACCAGGATCCAGTCCGGACCAGAGACCTTGTCGAACACCAGATCCGCGGCGGCGGTATCGGGGTCGGTCACGACAGGCAAGACATCCAGCGCCGCGCCGACAGTCAGCATGACAGGATCCATCGGCGCAAAGACCGGCGCAAGGGGATCACGATCGACAACGGTGATCGCGATGGCGGCAGCGTCGCTCAACCCGGTGTCATCGGTGACGCGGATGACGACATTGCTCGCCCCCGGATTTCCTTCGGTGTCACCCGTGATCCGCCCCGTGGCCGCATCGACGGTGATCCAGTCCGGCCCTGCGACCTTTTCAAAGGTCAGGCTAGTGGCGTCCGTATCGGGGTCGGTGACGACAGGCAGCACATCCACGGTTTCGCCGGTCGTCACCATCAACGTCTCAGCCAGCGTCAGGACCGGCGGCGCAATCACAGTCAGGGCCAGCAGCGTCCTGTCGGTGGCACCTTCGGGGTCCGCGACCTCTACCTCAATCGGGATCAACCCAAGCAAGGCTGCGGTATCTACGGTCAGACGTCCCGTTTCGGCGTCGATGGTTGCGCCATCCGGACCCGAAACAATGCGATAGCGCAGCGTATCGACAGGGTCGTTGGGATCAACCGCGGTGAACGTCACCTCGAGTGGCTGGCCCTGTGTTACTGTCACCGGATCAACCGGACCGATCGCAGGTGCGCCGTTTTCATCCGTTATCGTGATGGTGATGGTTGCGGGCTCGCTGAAAAGATCGCCGTCTGTGGCACGATAACGAATGGTGATATCGCCCAGAGCACCGGTTGCGGGCGTATAGAGATAGCGCCCGTCCGCCTGACGCTCAAAGGTCCCCGTGCCCGGCCCATCAAGGATTTCGATGGTCATGGCATCGCCGTTGTCGTCCGTGTCATTACCCAGAGGATGCACCAGAACCGGGACGTTCAGTGTTGTTTTAGCGGTATCGTCAACTGCAACGGGTGCCACCTGTGCGCCGACGCCCAGCAGGATCACATCATCCAGAACCACGCGGCTGTCCAGGGCGCCAAGCCCCAGCAAGTCAAAGCTCAGCAAAACCGTATCGGGCAGGTCGAGCCCGGTAAAATCGACCGTCACCAGCAGCCCATCGGCCGTATCTTCCAATGTCACCCCGTCAGAGATGCGGCGCGTCCCATCCGATTGCACGTTCAGGAAGGCATCGGATTTCCCAAGCTCTGCAATGCGCGGAATGACGGTCGCACCGGTGGTCGCGTCAATCAGCGCGGCTTCAAAGGCATCAGGCGCGGCGCCCTCCGAGCTGGCCAGCTGCATCGTGGAAATCACGAACTGCAGGCCCGTGGCGGTGCCCGGCACAGGGAAGCTTTGCTGCAGTGCCGACATCCGCAACGTCGCTTCGTCCAGCACACCCTGACCATCGGCGATGACTGCCCCGCCCGTTGCCGCCCAACGCGAGTCCGAATTGTCCAGACCCAGCACAAAGCGCCCATTGCCAAAGCGGCCCGCGGCGGGTGCTTCGAAGACAGGCGCGGCGAGATTGGCCGCCGTTGGGCCCCCGTTGGCCCCTTGGACCGGGCCGGTTGGGGCATCTGGGGTGGCCACATCGGCGGATGGCGCGGTCCAGTCCTGCACATCCGGTCCAGTCAGATGTCGCCGCTGGCCAGTGTCAATGATTGCCGACATTACACGCGCATCAACGGTGGCGTCGACGATGTCATTCAACCCGATGGCATTGCCGATTTCGTGCATCAGCACACTCAGCAGATCGATCCGCCCCTCAGCGGCGCTGCCCGAGGCCGCGGTGAACAAATGCGCACTCTCGGTCGTGTTGAATTCGGCATCATCCAGCGGAGTCGCATCCACGAACCAACCATTGCCAGCCGCATCGATATCCAGGGTGATGACACCATTGTCCGATACCGACGCCAGTTTCGTGCCGTCCAAGTTGCCCATGGTGAGACTGATGTTGTCGAGCGCGTCACCGATGCCGGGTAGCAGTTCGCTGTCCAGCCAGATGCCCTTTGCAACCTCGGCAAGGGCTGTAGCCTCAACCAGCGACAATTCGACATCTGTACCTGCACCAACCGACGCGGCGCTCTGGTTGGCCGATATATTGGTCAGACGAATGTTGTCGACGATGATAAAGTTCGAAAGCCCCTCCAGACCTTTCTTGATCCCCGCAACCGTCGGGAAGAAGTCAGCGATATCTTCGGCGACCGTCTGTTCGCCCTCGTCGAGGCCACTTTGCGTGATGGTCAGCATGACCACATGCCCCTGGACAGCCTCCGGCACCTCAAATTCCATCGTGGTGTTGGTGAAGAAATTCGGTGGGACTGTCAGCGTTTCGGCGGCAGGGGTCGAAATGCTGCTGTCAATCGGGGTGAACTGTACCGTCAGCTTGACCCCTTCCTGGACGTTGAACGGCGACAAAACGTCGATCTTCAGACGCTGGACGTTGGTTGGAACCAACATCCGGTTGTGGGTAATGCTGTCGAAACTGGCGAGGGTGTTACCCGCGGCATCAAGCGCCTCATCCAGGACATCTTTGAAGTTAAAGGCAAATCCGGGCGGTGAGATGTTCAGGATCACAGCCGCGACCAGGTCCTTGATCACCTGCCCGCCCCCCATGATCAGACCGAAATTGGGTTCCGTCGATAGCCCCAGGCCCTTTGTCAGCAAGGTCGAGATATTGGCAGAAACAAAACCGGCGACCGCGCTCATCGCCTTTTTCTTGTTGGCAACATCATCCTGCGATGCGGTCGGCGCGGTCAGCGTTTCCCAGATCTTCGGTGATCCCGCGATCTCGTAGTCCGCTTTGCCCTTGATGTAGTCCTTAAGGATCGGCTCCGACAGCAGTCCGGCAATTTGCGCGTCGAGAACCTGTGCCAGCGTCTTGGTCAGTTCGAATTCCGGCAGCAAGAGGGCGGCAGCCGATTTGGATTTTTCAAACAGGTTCACATCCGACATCAGGAATGCGCCGGTGGTTTTGTTCAGGATCTGATCGCCGTCCAGAATGGCGTTGTTGTCCTCAAGCCACTGTGCGGATTTGTGCGCCGAGATTTGATCCAGATCCATGTTGTTATTCAGGCTGAACTTATCTTCGATCACCTGGAACAATTTGCCCGTGATATACTTGTCAATCATCGGCTTGATCAGCACGTCGATGGTGTCAGTCAGCAAGCCGGTCAGGTTCTTGTTCACCAAGAAGAGGCTGGTGATATCCATCGGTGCATCAAAGAAATCCGGCAGGATACTATTCAGCACATTGACCGTATACGACGTGTCACCGTGCATCGACCAACCGGGCAAATCATGGTTCAGCGGGAACCGCCCTAGGTTCGGCGGCAGAGCCAGTTGTGACAGGCTGGGCATCGCGCTGGTGGCCGGCTTTGTGCGCGTCGTGCCATCGGGGAGCTTGTCGTTCAGTTGCAGCTTGGCAAGATCGGCATCGGAAAGGTTGGTATCGGGCGGGTTGATGTAATTGTTGACCGCGTTGCCAAAGACCGTTTTGAACATCCAGGCGACATAGCCGGTGATCGCGTGTCGCGTTCCCGCCTGGAAATCACCGTTGTAAACCGTCGGCACCGCTGGATAGGTCTGCCCGGCGGGCAGCGTGGGTCTCTTGACCTCGGTATTGTCGAAATCGACGATGGTCCGTTTCAGGTCGCCCTGCTCAGGATGCAGGAAGCCGCCGGAGCCTGCCTGGGAGAAATAGAACCCAGACCCGATGGCTTCGTTCGGTTTGATCGTGGAACTGGTAATGGAGTTCGACTTGGCCGTGACGAAATACTCGTCGAAATAGCTCTTAACGTCGCCCCAGCCGCCCTTGAAGGCGACCGGATCAACCACATACCAAGGTTGATCATTGAACACTTTCAAGAAGAAATCAAAAATTCCGCCGTCACTGTTCACCGCGTCACGCTGCTGGCTGACGAGAAGGTTTTGATCCCCCTCGGTCCGGCGGATCGCCATCCCCTCTAGGTACAAGGAATTCACGTCCGCTGTCCCGAGATACCAATTGATCACCCGAGTGTGCGGCGTCGCCAGCAGATCGTCATCGATAAAGCCCGAAACCTCGAACCCCTCGCCGGTGAACTTGACCTCAAGGTCGCTTTTGCTCAGCCCCTGTGCCGAGGTTGGTTTCGGCGCACCGCTGTCCTTGGTCGTCGGAACCGAGGTCCCGTTGGGTGTGGTGGTCGGCAGAAGGCTAAAGGTATCGCCCAAGGTCTCCAGAATACCGTCAATATTTTCGTCTGCAGTCTCTTGAAAATAAGTATCGGCGAAATTGACATTGGACCAGATTGTGACGTTCGGGTCCGCGAAATCATCAAAGGGCAATTCCTTGACCTGCAACCCAAACAGAGAGGCCAGCGCCTTGGCAATTTCCCAGGCCTGCTTCATCTTGCTTACAACAGACTGCGCAAGTCTGCCGGCCGGCGGTAGGGTCGCCGTCAGCGCCAATGCACCCACTTCGAGCACCCGCAGCCAGTTTCCGACAATCTGATCGACGTTGATTTTCAACGTGCCCTGTTTGAAATCATGCGGGTCGAGGTTGGTCTGCTGGATCACCAGATCCAAGTCCTCGCCCTCTGGATAGAACGTGCCTAGACGCTGGATGATCTCTGAATTGACCGAGGTGCCGCGACTGTGGCCGACGAAATGCAGCGGGCTTTTGAACAACTTGCCAGGCGTGCCGACCGTGCCGCCAAGCTGACGATCCAGATGCACCATGGAGGCAAAGAACGCATCCGCCGCCGCCTCGGAAAAGCCGGAATCCGAGACGTTGCTTTCACGGTACCAATCCAGGACCAGGGTGACCGCCTCGCCTTCTTTCAGCGCGGCCATATCAACGGGATCAGTGCTGATGACGGGGTGTTCGATCAGCGGGTTATAGCTCTCTACGCTGTGCCACAGACCCGTCTCCTTGCTATAGACCAGCACGATGCCACCGCCGGACGCCTCTGACAGAGTTTGGCCGACATTGATCCAGCTGACCAGCTGCGCGACATCCAGCGAGCTGTTGGCGTAGTCGGGATACCACCCCATCGGCTGAAACCCGTGGGTGATAATATTAACCGAGGTGAAGGGCCCGACGGTCTCAATCTTGTCCACCACAAAGGAGCTATCAGCGCGCAACTGGCCACCGCGCCGTTCGATATCAACGCCCCAGAAATATTCGTTGTTCGCCACCAGAGTCTGCGCGAGGACATTTGACACTTTGACAAGCAGGACATGATTGTCGCGCACCGTACCGGTGACCGATAGCTCGTTCCCCTCCTCGTCCTTGACCTTCCCGTTAACGATGGCGTTCCCTCGAGTCAGCTTGCCATCCAGGCCCAATATCCACAGATACCCCGACTCGAGTTCATAGGACCCTGCAGTCACGCCCGTGTTGACGATCCGGTTGCGATGGTAATCCAGCGACAGCGCCTCGGGGGGCGCATCGGCATTTGAGGGGCGCGTGCGATAGCTATCGCCGGGGAACAGGCCAAATCCAGCGGGCTGCGTGCTGACATACAAATCGGCAAGCCAGTTCTGCTGACCCAGCTTGGACGGGTCCAGCTGAGCCTCAAAGATCAGCGGCGCGGCGTTCTCCCCGTAAAGGGCGATAGGTGATCCCGGCTGCAACAGCTTGATACCGGTATCGTTCTGCACATCCAGCCCGATCCCAAAGGGGATCACGTCATATGGGGCCGCGACGACCGCCGGGTTGGCGGTCAGACCGAAGTTAGTGTTTCCGACCTGGTCGACTGGGAATTTCCGATGCGATCCGGCCTCAAGATCGGTTCCGCCGTCAAAGCTAAGCCCCCCAAAGTTCCGGGCCTCGGCGGCCCTGACCAGGGCGTCAACATTGTAAGATGAAACCCCTCCCGCCGCGCGGAAACTTGCGAACAGCTGGGTGCCATCGGGGCGTAGCGCCACGTCGACCATATACTGGTCCGGGATCGGCGTGGTGGAACCGACATGCTCAGCCGAACCGTATTTGAACTCGATCCCACGAGTGTCCCATTCAGACACGTCCATGCCGAACGGATTGCGCACCAGGCCGACTTTGGACCCCAGATCGTGGCGAATCTCGACCTCGTAGGCCAGACCTGATGGCAGCGTAAAGTACCGCGACATCGCGTAATCGCCGACAAAGGCGTAGGAGAGATCCGGCGCAATCGCCAAGGTGGACGGGTTCCGAATGTCCAGATCGTAGTTCTGGCTGCTGAGCCTCAGGTAGTTGTCGATGACGATCGCACCGTAGAACGGAACTGGAATGATCAGCGGCGAATAGCGCACGCCAATCAGCCCCTCATTGATGTCAAACGGCGCAAAACGGTCGGGATCAGCAGGCGAAGGAAGCTGGTTCACCTTTGCGGCATAGCCAGCTGGCGTATCGTTGGTGACCGAGATCGTGTAGAAGCCGCTCTTCAACTCACCCTCTGACACAAAGGCCAGTCGCTTTCCGTCCGAGGATGCTTCAATATCGGTCGGATCGTTGTAACCGTTCAGCTCCCCGACGACTTCGAGGTACTTGTTATCTCCACCGGGTGCGCCATTCGGCGTGGCATGGGCTGGATCGATGTTGATCACGAAAATCTTGCCATCGCGCCCACTGGAACGGACCCAGCCGTCGGTGCCAAACGCACTGTTGTAGGGAACGGCCACATACAGGTATCGCCCGTCGGCATCCGCGGCCATGTCGTTAATCTTGCCCCGCATAGAGGCCTGAACATCCCCCGGAATCGGCAGGGAAATCGCCCGGGTGTGCAGGAAGGTCGATCCCGGACGCAGGTCGATCATATGAACCTTGCCACCACCGCCGGCGAATAGGAAATTACCGTCATGGCTCAACTCAAGCGAGGTGATGATCCCGCCGGGCAACTTGATGAGGTTCGTGCCCGCCGCCTCAGGATCGGTGTCAAATTGCTTGAGCGTGAGCATATCGATGATCGCAACACCGCCCCGAACCGCGACATAAGCCGCCGACATATCCCCAGCCAGCAGGGCGGCGTAGGGTCGCCCGTTGACGTTTTCCGTCCCATCGTGAATTGCGATATTGGCAACCAGTTCGGCAACTTCGGTTGCGGTCTCTCCCGGATCAACGGCACCATCGCTTTCGCCCGGGCCGAAATCGGCGGTGGTGGTGTCGAGGACCTGCAAGACCGTCTTGCCATAGCTGCCCGGCTCATTGCTTGACGCCCCGATGATCCCATAGCCGCGGGTATTCTTGATCGAAAACGCCTCGGACGAGATTGGGATGGTGAAATCGCTCCACCCAAAATTACCGCCCGCAGAACCGCCCGGCGCTGGACGTTCAAAATAGAACTTGGCCTTGGTGGACAGGATATCCTCGGGAACACTGATTTCAAAACTGCCACCGCCGGTTTCCTGATCCGGTTCGACATTGGTGAATTCGGAACCCTCAATGTAACGCGTGTAATTGCCAATCGTCATCCGCACGCGACCATCTGTGATCACTTTGCCAAAGCTGTCCTGCCCGGCGGAGCCTTCGGGATAGAACAGGTTGTCCGCGACAACGCGCAGCTTGACCGACAGATCGGGTTGCTGAAGACCGACGATATCCCGAATTGTCGGCTCCGCACCGGGTGAGGGATTTTGCGGCGGCGGCGGGAAATCCGGCGTGATATTGATCCGGCCTTCGATCCCGGCCGCATCGACCGTGGCATCTGTGCGGTAATACGAACCGTCCGCCTTCGCGGCATTCAAGAAGGCGTTGTAGGACAGGATATTCTGGAACCGCGGCAATGCGAACAGCGGGACGGCAGTCAGGGCCCCGAGGCCCGCCCCGACAATCGCCCCGGCAAGTCCGCCGGTCGCGGCGCCGATGAGCATCCCCGTCATGATGGTCATCGACGCAATGGCCAATGGCGCGGCCGCAACTGAGGCTTTCAGGACCGGCTTGTTCGCTTTGGCCACCAGAATGTTGCTACGCGCCGACAGCCCAGGGAAGGGCGGCGAGGCCGTGCGGGCGACGCCATCCGCGCCGACGACGCCGGTGTCAGCCACGAACCACATCTTGCCGAAATCACCGCCCGTTTCGACCGTGACATCCCGTTCGTAAAAGAACACAACCTCATCGCCGACCTCGGCCCCCTCGACCGACGCGGCAAACTGGAACGCGCCCTCAATGTCCCCGCCCTGCACGTCCATCTTTGCCGCAGCGAGGAAGTCGAAGTCTGGCGGCGCGGCGACCTCCAGCTGGTCTTCGCTCAACCGCTCAAGGGTCACGGTCGGGTCATCACCGGTCAGCTGACCCTGGCCAAAGGCGGCCGTCAGCCCATCCTCGGTCTGGATCGCACCCCCCGTTGCACCGATCTTGGCACTATTGCCGACAATCGGCTCGGCCACCGTGACCTCCAGCGTGTCTTCAGCGCCGCGATAGATCACCGTGATCGCGGTGCTTCCCTGAGCGACGGCCTCAATCAGGCCCTCGTCCGTCACGGTCACGATGCTTTCATCTTCGACAATGTAGAGCACGCCATCCTGGCCCGTCAGGTAGATCGGATTGGCCTCACCGATAGCGGTTACAATCGTGCGGGTCCCGCTTTCAGGCAGGATCGTCACGGTATCGGGGTAAACATCCAACCCGAACAGCTGAGCGATCTGCCCTTCGAAATCGGACGCGGTGCCAATCCTTACAGCGGTGCCCGCAGCAATCCCATCACGCCGCGCGATCAGGGCGGTGTCGCCGATCTTCTTGGTTCGCAGGACCCCCTGCGAGCTGACCGCGGCCACACTATTGTCCAGCGTCGAAACCTGCACGTAGTCAAACGGCAGCACGACGTCCTCCTGATCTTCAAACTGACCAACGACAACCAGGGGCGCGGTGTCGCCAGGCAGCTCAAACCGGAAATCTCGATAGAGGAAGGCGATATCCGTCAGCTTGGCATCCGAGATATTGACGTCGATCTTGATATCTTCGGTCGTGTTGAATCCATCGTCGGCCACGACCGTTATCGACCCGACCCCGGCATGGCCCGCATCCGGAGTGACCCGCAGGAATTCACCGTCCGGGGTAAAGCGCGCGGTGACATTTTCGCTGTCGACAATTCGGAAGAAGACCCTGTCGCCATCCAGATCGCGGGCGATGTCGGAAAGCGCGACAAGCACCGGCAGTTCGACATGGGTCATGACCTCAGACAGGTCCGCGACGGGTTGCGGGGCCTGGTTCTTGCGGATGCCAAAATTGACGTTGACCAGTTGACGATCCAGCAGGTCAATCACCCCGTCGCCGTTGATGTCGCTGCCCGCTCCTGCCCCCGTCAAAAGCGCGCTATCCGCCCCATCGACCGCACCGTCCCGGTTGATATCGCCCGCCACCGTCACTGTCATTTCAGTGCCGGCGGCCCCGGTCAGATCAATCCGGTAAAAGCCCGCCTCTTCAATCGAAAACAAGGCGACCGTCTGTTCGCCGAGACGCTGCACAGACAGCAAACCCGCCCCGTCGATCGCGGGAATGGCCGTCGCATTGTCGATCGCCACCCGCAGGATCAATCGTCCGCCCGCAGCGGCGGCGACTTCGCTCTCACGGATGGTCAGGGTATAGCTGACCGGATCGGTCACATCGCCCGGCACCGCCACGTCATGCGCCGTTATCTGGGTCAGCCCGCCGAGGTCCGCGACGATATCACGAGTGCCGACGCTGCCGTCTTCGCCATATACGATTACGGTCCCCACATCCGCGGCGACGCCGATCTCGCTCGCCCCGGTGAGACGGCTGTCGACATAACCGTAGCGTGCGCCTTCGCCGGTCTGCAGCAGCCGCGCGCCCGTCAGTTGTCCGGCATCGTCATAGGAATAGACCACAACCTCGCCAGTCTGGGCGGTCGCCCGCAGGATCCGTCCGGCATCATCCCTCAGCAGGCTCAGCACATCTCCGACGGGCGAGGTCACGCCGCTGTCCCCGACAAAGAGCCGGTCCTCGCCGTTGCGGATTTCCTTCACGCTGCCACTGGCGTTTAGCAGGTAGTCGGTGCCATCCGGGCCGGTCAACGTAAAGGGCTGCGCCCCACCGATAAAATTATCACGCGGATTGTAAGGTTGCCCGGTTTCACTCAGATAAAACCGCCCACCGGCCTTGCGCAGGACCGCATCACCTGAGGTCAGCCCCCAGTCCTGTCCGGCATCCGACTGCCACGCCGCGCGGTAGAACGTCAGGGGTCCGACAGAGACCTGCGCTGGCACGAAGGTAAAGCCCAGACGCGTGCCATCGGGCGCTGTCATGTAGAGGCGGTCGCCCTCGCGCAGCGGATTGTAGATGCCAAAGGCTTCTTTGCCGGTCAGTTGGGTGCCGATCTCAATTGCGGTTTCCCAGCCTGCCGACCAGCTGCCGAAATCGGGATCGCCCGACGTCAGGCTGTTGTAGTGGCGCGACAGATCAAAGGCGACATTGCCTAGCTGAACCGTCAGATCGGTACGCGACGTGGTGAAAACGCCGGTCTTGTCACTGCCGCTGACCTCTATATCGACCTCATCGCGAGTAACGCGCCCGCCGATATCGCCCGCCACCAAACGCAGTTTGTAAAACCCGTTGACCAAAGCGCCGGTGTCGAGCGCAAACAGCGACCCATCCACCGCCTCTTCGCCCGTGGCCAGCACCTTGATCGGCTTAAAGCCATCGCGTTTCCACAGCTCAAGCCGCCAGAAATCAAGGTTTACGTCCGAAACCACCGCCGCGAGATCGACTACATCGCTCAGCACGCCCCCCGACAGGGCGGCGTCCAATGCCACAACCGGTGCGCTGCGATCCGCCGTATCGCGCACCTTCAGGTCAAGACTGGTCTCGCCCTCGGCCCCGTCCGCATCACGCGCCACGGCACGCAAATCGATCTTGCCGGGCAGTTTCGGGGTGACGATCACCCGGCCACGACTGTCGAGGTCGGCCTTGATGCCATCCACGAACAGATCAACCCCGGTGATCTCGGCAAGGCTGTCCGCGACCACGGTGATCAGAACAGGTTGATCCGGCACGGCCGGGAAACTCGGCGTCAGCTCAATCCTCACCACCGGCGCGATGGGCTCCAGCGAGGCCCGCATCACGATGGTCTGGCGATCCGTCAACTTGCCGTCGCTGGCCAGGAAGGTGACGTAATAATCGCCCGCCTGTCCGGGTCCGGGTGTCCAAGTGACCTCTCCGGTGTCGGCGTCAAGGGTCACGCCTTCGGGCAGGTTGACCCCTGCAAACGTCAGGGCGGTGCCGGCATCCGGGTCAGAGGCCTCCAACACAAAGCTGCGGGTTTCCCCGATGATGAAGGCCCGGTCCGATGCAGCCAGCACCGGTGCGCGGTTCACGTCGGCTATGGAAAGCTCGACCTCCAGCCGGGTCGAAAGGCCATCCGCGTCCTGGGCTGCGAGCACCAAGGTATAGTCGCCCGCCTGATCGTATTGCGGGATCCAGGCGAACTCTCCGCGTTCGGCGGAAAAGGCCGCACCTTCGGGCAGCCCCGAGACGACGCTAAGCAGGACCTGATCGCCATCGGGGTCGTTCGCCACGACGGAGAACCGCAGCTCAGCCCGTTCGCGCCCAAGCTGAGTGGTCATCGGTACAAAGACCGGGGGACGGTTCAATTCGTCGATGACGATCTCGACGTCTTCCTGCGACACGCCATGACCATCGCTGACGCTGATCGTGATCGCGTAGGTGCCTGCCTGGGCGGAATCCGGGGTCCATGTCAGATCGCCGGTGGCGCGGTCCAGAATGGCCCCACGCGGCAGGCCCTCAGCGGTGTAGGTCAGCGCATCGCCATCCTCATCGCTTGCGGCGAATTGGTGCAAGAAGCTATTGCCCTCCTGGCCCGAAAGACTGCCGATGGGATCCAGCACCGGCGCGGTATTGGTCGCGCGCACGCTGATGCCAAAGGCCAGCGCGGTGGAGGCCGCAGCCACCTGACCACCTGCCCCGGTATCGGTCGCGGTGATCGTGACGTTGTATTCCCCGATCTGCGAGGATTGCGGGGTCCAGTCCAGCGTCGCCACCCCGTAGACCAGCGGATCCGGCGTCAATACTGCTCCGGCGGGCAGGCCGGTCAGCGCCCAGGTGATGTCGTCCTGATCGCCATCAGCGACAGCGATCTGCATCGACATCATGTCACCCGCCACGGCGACAGCATCACTCTGATAAGTAAATACCGGTGGTTCGTTGATCGCCTCGACCTTGACGACAAAGGTGTAGGCCGACCCGCGTGGCAGGCCTTGGCCGCCACCATCGTCATAGGCGATGACGGTCAGGGGATACTCGCCGCGATCTCCCGCTCCGGGTTGCAAATGGATGGTGCCGGTGCCGTCCCCATGATCGGTAAATCCGACAAAGCCCGGCACCGGAATGCCTTGCTGTTCGTTCTGCACCATGATGGTGACCGGGTTGCCGTCGGGATCCGCGACCGCGATATCGACGTCGACCTCATCACCGCGCCCCAGCGTGACATTTTCGATCGGAACGATCACCGGCGAGAGGTTCAGCTCCAGAACCGTCACTGTCAGCGTCTGCTCAACGGATAGCGGGGTGCCGGTCTCGGCCCCGTCATCGGTGGCGCGGAACGTCAGATCGTAGCTGCCCGCCTGATCCGCCCCAGGCCGCCACCTGAGGGCCCAGGTTTCGGGATCGAAAGTGGCCCCTTCGGGTAGATCGCCGACGACCTCAACCTCGACCGTCTTTTCAAAGAGCGACCCTTCGAACACCTCGCCCTCGGCGTTGCGGCCACCGGGCTCATAATAGGGATTGTCCGGGTCATTGGCAAAAACCCGCAGCAAGAAGTCCTGCCCCTCGTAGGTGCGCAAACCGTCGAAATTGTCAAACACCGGGGCGCCATTGGCTGCCGCGACGGTGATCGTCATCGATTGCAGGGCGACGCCATTGCCATCAGAGACGCCGAACAGGATGTCATAGCTGCCGGCCTGAATATAATTCGGCGTCCATTCGAATTCGCCCGTCGCGGCATTGACCGAAGCGCCGAGCGGCAGCGTGTCGTTAAAGACACCAAAGGACAATGCGGCACCCGGCTCTGCCTCCGCACGCAGATTGAACCGGATGCGGTCACCTTCGTTCACCGCGAGATCGTCGGGCACGTATAGTTCAACCGGACGCACGGCCTGCGCGACGAGCACCTCGACATTGGCCGCCACCTCGCGCCGCCCGTCCGAGGCCCGCAGGGTCAGGTTATAGGTTCCGGCTTGTTCATAGCCGATATTCCAGCTCAGTACCCGCGTTTCAGGGTCAAAGGTCGCACCGCCCGGCAGATCATCGACCCATGCCACGACATCGTCCTCGTCGGGATCGATCACCAGGATCTGAACCTCGACCAGCTCTCCCTCAGCGGTGGTAATCCGGGTCGGCGGCTGAATGAAGAACGGCGCGCCATTGCCGCCTTCGACCTCCAGGGTGAACCGCTGCACCGCCACGGCGCCGCGACTGTCAAAGGCCTGAACGATGACCGGGACCTGGTCCTGCGCCTCTTCGGTTGGGGTCCATGTGACCATCCCGGTTTCGGGGTCCAGGGCCATTCCGTCGGGGCCTTGCAACAGGTGATAGATCACCGATTGATCATCAGGGTCCAATGCTTCGAGGGTGAAGTCCAGCGGCTCTCCGACCACGGCGATATCGGGCGGAACGGATGTAAAGAACGGCGCGGCATTAGGTGCGGCCCCCGCGGCAACCCCGGTCGAGAACAGCACCCTGCGCCGATCAGGTGTCTGCACCGAAACAGTCTGCCCCGTGGTGCTGGCACCGGGGGCGAGACGACCATCCGCAGGCATCGCCGCTCCGAGGTCGATCAACCACAACCCATCTGCGGTATGGCCCTCGCTCGACAGCGGGATGCCGGGATAACCGCGTTGCGGGTCGAGTGTCAGCAGGGCCGGCAGGATGATATCGGTCTCTGCGCGGTTGGTGACCGTAACATCAAACGACAACGCCCCGGTCAACCGTTCAAATCGGGTATTGGTGAACGCGATGTCGAGCACCGATGTCAGATCGTCGATCCCGCTGAACGGGCTGACAAAGTCTTCGACCATTCGCATCCCGTGGACCGATGTCACGCTTTGCGCGATGCGTAACTCGTAATCATCCGCCAGGAGGTTCTCGAACTTCAGCAGGACCGTGCGATTTGCCGTGTCATAGATCACGGCGACCGGCGTGGCCTCGCCCCCTGTGATCCCGGTGAGTGTAAAGTTCTCCGGGTTGCGCACCGACGCGGTCGAGGTCGGGTCGCCCGCGAACATATCCTGATCGAAGACAACCGAAATGACCGACATCGGCAATGGCACCACCGCATTCGCCGGTGGATTGGTCGCGATAACCGAAGGACTATAGGCCGGGTTCAACACATCGACCTGCCCTGATTGGCTGATCAGAATGCGATTGTCGGATGTTGTCGCCACCGTATCGCCGCGGGTCCCGCCAGAGGCCAATGCGACCCGTCGCATGGTTTCCAGATCCACCATCGTCAGATCGGACCCGCCGATGATCTCGCCCGTCGAGAGGGATGAGCCGGAATTATGCGAGACGAACATCAGGTCCGCAAGATCGCTGCCCTTCTTGCCAAAGGCGATGCTGTCGATGTCACTGTCAAAGGTCAGACGGGCCTCGGCGCGCTGACGGTCGGTAAAGGACACGACCTGCCGCCGGTCAGGCCAGGTGACAGCCCAGAGGACGCCGTAATCGTCAAAGGCCAGGGAGCCGACGCGCAGGTTTTCATCCCGGCTCCATTGGGTGAACTTGCCGCTCACCGGATCGAAGGTCGAGACCCCTGAATTGGTGCCAACATAGATCAACCCGGTCTCCGCCTCGATGGCGAGGCCCATGGTGATCCCATCGCCGTAGCGTGCCACAACCCCGCCCGTCGCCGCGTCGATCTTGAGGAGAGCGCCGCCGCCGGTGGTGGCCCAGATGTTGCCGTCACTGTCTTCGGCGAGGTTGAAGATCGGCGCACCGGGCGCGGCGAACAATCTCTCTGAAAGAGCCTCTCCCCCCTCGCGGTCAAAGATGTAGATGCTGCCCCGGTCTGCGCCACCCGATACCAGTATCTCGCCGCTGCGGAGTTCCAGAATGGCCATCGGGGCGATCCCGCCGAGGCTGGCCTCCATGCCGGTCACAAATGCGCCGCCGACGAAGGGGTTCAGAACCTGATCAAATTCGGAAGGGCGGGAGAGCGGGTCCGCACCGGGGATATTGGCTTCGGCGAGGGTGAAAAGCGTGTTGGTCGACGGTTCGGGCTGCGGAACCGGCGGCTCTCCGAAATTCGGCGGCGTGCTGTTGGCGACTTGCGCCGGGGCCCCAAGATTGACCGCCTGCCCGTCCGAAGACACCGCACCGCCATCAGCGGGCTTTTCGACATTGCCGGAATAATCCGTCGCCAGCGCGAGGAATTCATAGGTTTTGCCTGCGACCCCCTCAAAGACCAGCATCCCGCTGGCCTGCGGCACGCGTCGCTGCCAGATGCGGAAATCGCCGCCATCCTCGGCCACGTAGATCGTCACATGTTTGACACCCGAGCCGCCCAGATCATCCTTGGCATCCCAGTTGATCTGCCAGTTCGGGGTGCCCTCGATCCCAGCGACGGTAAGGTTGGCCGAGGCCGCAACCCCATCCACCTGATAAACCATTTCCTGCGTCTGCTCAGGCGCGGCCACGTCGGTCAACACACGGGCCGAGGCCGAAATCCGCGAGCCGGTTTCAATGTCTTCGCCCGGACGCACCGTCCAGGTGACAAAGCCTTCGCCCTGCTGACCCGTCAGGTTCGGCGGCAGCAATCCACGGGTGGCGTCCTGGATCTGTTCGCCGGTCAGGGGGTCAATCGCCTGCAGCACCCAGCGGGCGGTTGCGGGGTCCTGGAACAGATCGATCCCGGCGCTGACCCGCACGATAAAGCCCAGCGTGTCGGTAAAATCGATCTCGTCTTGATAGAACCAGCGCCCTTCCGGCACATCGATACTGATGTCGCCGATCTTGATATCGCCCAGCTCAAAACTGCGGGGATCAAGGTCATCATCCAGCTGAGTAACGACCTCGATCCGGTTGGCGTGGGCACTCGAATGGGCGTCGTTCTCAAAATTGACGGTAAAAGGAAGGTCTTCGTTCGCGGGCAGCCAACCTCGGGTGTCAAAGGTCTGCGGTCCGGTCAGGTTGACGTTCTGCGACCCCACCTCTTCGTTGGCGAAATAGCTTGAGAAATCCAGCGAGACAAATCCGTCGCCATCCACCGGCGCCGGGCCATTGATCAGGAAATCTGTCGGCAGCGCAGCGCCGCGTTCCTCAAAGGCGACCCAGGGCGTGTAGATGCGCACGGCCTCGAAATGCGTCGGATTGCTGAGCCCCAGATCATAATCGGCAAATTCCGGCAGGGCGGGCACGGGGATGTCGTAGAACCCACAGTTGATACTGCCGCGTTCCTCGTAGAATTCGATCTCGGCCATGAGAGTTTCATCGTGACCATAGAGCGTGCGCAGCTGCTCAAAGAAGCCCATCACATCGGCGTCCGAGCGGATGTCCGACCCGGCAGGGCCAAACAGAACCCCCGAGGCCAGCGTGGCCAGTAGCGACATGATCTGCTGTTGTTCCCGCAGGGGCGGTGTGTCGCCGTCCGGGCGCAGAATTCCGGCCTCTTCCAGGGCAGCAAGGTAAAGGTTCACCCAGGCTTCGGAATCCGCGGCAAGCGCCAGCAACGCCCCCGGCGCATCGTCCGACGCAATTACGGCCGAGCGTAGATCCAGCGCGACCTGCGTCTGATGCGCAACGAATTCCTCGCGGTTCATAGAGGTCGAGGCAGCAAAGATATGGAAGCGGAACGGAATGAACGGGATGGTGCATTTGTCCGGCACCGCCGCGTTCTCTTCATACATCTCCTTGAAATCGAGCTGGCCCATGGCCGCGCCCAGTTCCGGGCTTATCTCCTTGGCCTTGTCGGTCACGGCGTCGAACCAATCACCGATGGCGCCTTCGCCGCCCTCTTCAAAGATGACGTCGAGGTCCGGAAAGATGTTGGACATCCGCGCACGGAAGGCATCAAACGCCTGGTCGTGCAGTTCACGCAGACCCGGATAGGTCTGGACATTCATGCTGAACCCGGCGAACCCGTCAGCGGCAATATCATAGGCATAGCCACTGGCCGTCAGCTGCCCGTCGCGGTTGACGATGCTTTCCAGACCGGCCCAGAACACATCGGCATTATCGGTGCCTGCCGCCCCATCCGGCGTGCCGCGCAGATTGGTGAAGAAGTCCAGATATTCCAGACCATAGACCCGCGGGTTAAGATGCAACTCCGGCACGCCAACCTCAAAGAACGTATAGGGCGCGTCGGTGTTGTTCAGGTTCTGCAGGGCGATGGAGTAGGTTTCGGTATCGCCGGCCTGAACGATACGGGACCCGCCGACACCAATGGTCACATCGCCCTCAACCGCGCGTTCGATCAGATAGCGGTAGGGCACCACTGCCTGTGCACCCGAGGGATTCGTGACCACGACATCATAGAGGCCATGTTCGGCGTCGGTGAAATCAAAAGTGGCGATGATCTCGGTTGAATCGATGACCTTCCAGTCCAGCGGTGCAAATTCGGCAATGCCCGGTCGGATCAGTTTGACGGTGGCGTTTTCGGCGAACTGCGCGCCCTTGATCCGGGTGGTGACGAAACTGCTGTCGCCGCCACGGTCACTGACCACATCGGTGATCACCAGGGGCAACAGTTCAGCCAGGAGGGTGACATTGCCGCCGGTTTCGGGGCCCGAGAAATTGCGCACCGACAGATAATAAGTACCCGGTTCTGTCGAGGGCACGATGGCGACAAGGTCGCTGGAAATCGCGCCTGTATAGGTCGCGTCATATTGGCTGGGTGTCGGCAGGGCGTCGTGACGCAGGAACACTTCGTTCGACATCGTCGGGTCAGAGGCCAGCAGCGTGACCCTCAGGGTTTCCTCGGGCGGCACGGTGATGCGATACAGCCTGTCCTTGCCCTGCCCCAGCGACACGGTCGTCGGTGTGCCGATCAGCAATTCGTCAACTGCGAAATCCAGCGTATTCGGCGAGGCAGTCGTGTTGTTTTGTTCGAACTCCGCCTCGTGGATCTGATTGAAGATATCGGTCCGCACAATCACCCGATAGCCACCGGGCGTCGAGGACGGCATCGTGGTGCGCATCTCCAGGGTGTAACTTTCGCCCGGCGCCAGCGCCCCGGTGAACTCCTGACGTCCGATCGGGCGGTCAGAGATATCCCATGTGCCATCGGCGGAGAGGAAGACGCTATCGCTCCACCGGCCGCTGGCGATCACGCTGTCGGACATATTCTTGACGGTCCAGGACACCATCACCTCTTCGCCCGCCCGCGCATTTTCGGGGATCACGATGTCTGTAACCTGAAGGTCGGTCGGCGGTGGCAGGGTGACGATCACCGGCACATCGCTGACGCGGTCGTTGTCGGCGTCGTTGGTCCCCTCGAACACTTTGCCGCGCCCGCCCTTGCCCGGATCCGTAACGACAAAGACATAATACGCGGCACCGCCCTCAGGCGCCGTGGGATCAATCGGCAGATCCGTCGGCATCGAGAACGTGCGCGTCACCTCATAGCTTTCTCCCGCCCCGAGGCCGCCCTCGTGATCGACATAACCAAGGTAGCGATCCGCCCGCACGTCCAGGAACGGATCGCGGCTGATATAGATCGCATCGGTCCATTCCGATTGCTGGAAGGGGGGCGTACCGCCCTCGTTCGTGACGGTCCAGCCGACCTGGAATTCCTGCCCCCGTTCAACGCGCAACGGCGCGTCGATGGCCGTGACCCGCAGGTTGGGCGGCGTATAGGCCGAGACGTCAATCTGTTTGACGGTGGTATTGTTGCCCTCGTCCTGGAACTCGCGCACCACACCGCCGGTCGATCCCGCGACCCCGTTCAACCGCGGCGAGATCGTCGATTTCCGCGCATAACTCGCGCCGACCAGACTGTCGGTGACAGCCAGGATGCTATAGTCCCCTTCAACCTCGAATGGCAGGGTCACGGTGATCGTCGCGGTGTAGCTCTCGCCGGGATCAAGCGCGCCATAGCGGCGATAGGTGGCTTCGACCTCGCGGCTGCCTTCCTCGCGACGCATCAACAGATCGCCATCGTCCAGCGAGGAATCCAGCGAAAGGTAGAGCCGGTCGGTCCAGGCCTCTTCGCGGGTGCGCCGATCACCGACATTCGTGACCTCAAAGGTGATGTCGAACGTCTGACCGGCGCTCAGCCCATCCGGCACGATCAGATCGGTCACCTGCAAATCGGGTTCGCGGTAGATCACGTTGATATCAGCACGCTTGCCGGACCCATCGGGCGCCTCGAAGGCACGCGAGCGGAACGCACCCTGCTGCGAGGACTCCGACCCGTTTGTCATCGGCCAGCTGCGTTCGTGATCCGGGCGTCCACCCCCCCGCTGGGTTGAATTGCTATCGGGACGGTTGGTGAAGACAAAGACGAAATAGTCGCCCTCGATCCCAGGCGGCAAGGTGCCCTCAATGGTTCGACTGTAGCTCGCACCGGCGGCCATGGGCGTTTCGTTGGAGACCACGACCGATTGCAGCAGGGTGGCGCGATCAATCTCGAATTCAGGGTCGCGCGTGACCCAGACCTCATCCACCCAATAATCGGTGCCGGACCAGATATCGACCGTGCTGTCGTTCGTGACCGTATAACTGACCTCGATCTTCTCTCCGGACAGGATATCGGTTGCGGGAATAACCTCACTGACCACCAGATTAGGCTCGGGCGAGACAACCTCGGTGCTTGCGATGTCGCGGTCATCGGTGCTGTCGGTGTCGCCTCTGATCGACACATCCGCGATCACAAAACTGCCGTCGAGGCCGGGCGGAAGCTGGAAGGTTTTGGTAAAGGTCCGGCTTTCGCCAACCCGGATGGTCTGCGTCACCCTCTCCGACAGCAGCCGCCAACGTTCCTGACCTGACACATTCAGGGCCGGAACGCTCGTCAGATCCAGCTCCACGGTATAATTCCCGGCGTCCTGGGTCCCATAATTGACAATGGTGTAGGTCACCTCAAAATCGTTCTCGCCATCGACACCGGCCCTGGCCGAGGGCGTCACTGTATCAATCGCGATCGAAAGCTCAGGGTTCACCACGGGCGGCGGGTTGCCGATGATCTGGATCACCGGATTGTCGCCCAGAACGTCCGAGCCCCCCGCCCGGTAGTTGTTCGAATTGATCTCGGTCGGGTCGTCGGGGTTGACGTTCACAGCCAGCGGGTCTTCGAGGATGGTCGCATAAGGATCGACCCAAGGCGTGATATAGTAATTCCCCGACACCAGCTCTTCGGGCAGATCGACCAGCTCCGTGCGGTCGTAACCACTGCCGACGTCGAGGATACCGCCCTCATAGCGGATCGTTTTCAGCAGCACGTCGCCCCGCCCCGGATGCGGGCGGTTCTTGTCGACGGTCAGCCAGATTTGTTCGGTCCAGACACCGACATTTGTTGCGCCGGCGCCGCGGTTGGTAACGGTGTAGTTGACCGAAACCTGGTTGCCCTCAAATGCCTGAAACGGCGTCACGACATTATCGACAACGATATCGGCCAGCGGCAGTGGATTTACATATAGCTCATGCAAACCGACGTTATTGGCCTCGTTCGGCCATTCATCGACCCTGTTGCCCGCATCGGTCTGGGCCAGCAGATAGACGGTTCCGCGATACCGCTGTGGGACCTGAAAGCTGATTTCCTGGCTGAGATATTGTTCCCCCGGTGCGAGCGCGGATTCGTTGGTCAGGCTGGCCAGTTGGATGTCGTCGCTGGAGACCTTGTCATCGAGCGACAGGAGGATGCGATCCGTCCAGTTCGGCGTCGTCGTCGCGGCGGGGCCCTGGTTGATCACCGTGAACCTCAGCGCCCCGGTGCCGCCCGCATCAACCGTATCCGGCGCCGTAAAGCCAGAAATTTGCAAGTCCGGGCGCGGCAGAACGCTGACCGCGATCTGGGTGTCGGTCGTGCTCTCGTTGTCGGTTTCGGTGGAATGTTCATAGACCGCATCGCCGCTGTCGGTGATCACCACAACGCGGTAGATGTTGTTCGTCTGCTCGGGCAGCTTGATCTGTTCGCGCCGGGTATATGTGGTGCCCGCCTGCAAGGGTCCGTCGAAGGTATAGCTGGCGACCTTGATATCCCGTGCCACCCCAGCCACGTCACGCAGGATGATCTGGTCGGTCCAACTGCCCTTTGCGGGTCCCGTGCCCGTGTTGGACACTGTCCAGGTCACATCCACCGCCGACCCTTCGGCCGCCGTCGATGGGGCGGATACGCTGGTCACAACCAGGTTCGGCGGCGGGCTGAGTGTGACGTTGACGGCATTGCTGACACCTGTGTTGCCCGCATCCGTGAACACAAATTCGTAAGGGGTCGTGGACTGGCCCGCCCGGTCGACCTTGGACGCGCCCGGCGTTTCGACGATGAAATAGGCCGGTTTGATCCAATCGTCCGGAAGGGTCAGATCGACCGAACGGACATAATTTCCATCCGGCGCGACAAAACCGGTGTGGTTGAAATTGCCCATGAAGATGCGCCCGACACCTTCGGGGTTATCGGCGAGATAGACACGGTCGCTCCATTCCTGGCTGTTGGTCAGCCCGATGCCACGGTTGGCGACCTGCCAGGTGACGGTGACTGCCTTGCCGCTTTGCGCCTCTGGCGTGGCAGTGACCTCTTCGACCACCATATCGGCAAACGGGATCGGCATGACGTCAAAGAACCCGTCCAGGCGGGTGCGGTTATTGGTTTCGAACCCGTTCTCGAAGACGAGACCCTCAGCATCGGTTTCCACATAAAGCGTGAAGCGTCCGCTAAAGAGCGTCGGCAGGAAGATCGACTCTTCGCGACTGTAACTCTCGCCCGCCTCCAGGCCACCGCTATGGACAAAACGACCGATTTCAAAATCATCCGCGTCCCCGATCACGTCATCCGTAGAGACAAAGATACGGTCGACCCAACTATCGGTGATCCCGCGACCGGGGCCATCGTTCGTAACCGTCCAGCCAAAGGTCACGCGGGCCGGATCGGCCACCACACGGCTCGGCGCTGTGAAGTCTGTGACCGACAGCTCCGCATAGGGCGACAGGTCAATCGACAGCGCGGCACTGCCGGCATTGTCGTCCTCGTGGCCAGTCTCCTCGATGACATTCGCGCCGTCAGCGGCGACCAGCAGGAACCAGTTTCCCGACACGTCAATCGGCAGCTCGACATCCGCCGACATCAGAGCCTCGGCCCCTGCGGCAAAGGGCAACTCCGCGGTGGTGGCATGCGTAGACAGCAAGATATCGTTGGTATCGACGATCTCATCGCGGCTCAGATAGATGTGATCTGCCCATCCCGCCGCCGCGGCCCCCGCACCGGTATTGGCAACCGCCCAGTCTACGTGAAGTGTTTCGCCCGAGGCGGGCGTAGCATTGCCCAGCGTGACATTGCGCGCGATCAGGTTGGGATGGGCCAGGCCGATCACATCGCTTTGGATAACGTTGTTGTCCTCGCGCCCACCCTCATAGACCGCGCTCGAATAATCGCTGCGCAACTCCAGGTGGTATTCCCCCTCCCCGAGTGAGGGGATCGTGACCGCGCTGGTGACGGTATAGCTCTCTTGGAGATCAAGGTTGAACAACCGGTCCACCCGGTCGAGCACCCGCGAGGTGCCGCCGCCAACCAGCCTGATTTCATCGACCCAGGGACCGCGCGCAATCGCATCGCCCTGATTGGAGACGCGGAACGAAACGTCAACGACGGCGCCGGGCGAGATCGCCTCTGGCCCAGTGATCTGTTCGGCCACCAAATCGGGCGCCGGGGCGGCCGACAGCGCCACCGCACCGCTGGCAACACCGGTGTTATTGGCCAGCGCATCGCGCTCGAATACCGCATTCCCCGCATCGGCTTCGACCACCACGCGGTAGCTGTTGACCAGCCCCGGCGGCAGGGTGAATGTGCGCGCGAAGGAATAGCTCTGGCCGGGCGCGAGGGTCTGCCTGACCTCTACATCACCCAACACCGCGACCGACCCGGCCAGAGTGCCATCGCTGCTCAGGTGCACGCGGTCGATCCATCCATCGGCAGGCACCGCCACCGCATTGGGCCCACGGTTTACCACCCGCCAAAGCACCTCGATCTCCTCGCCCGAGGTAAAGGAGCCGTTGGGCGCGACCACGCTTTGCACCTCGATATCCGAGTAAGGTGAAGTCAGGGAGGCCGTCGCAATGGCGATATTGTCGGCGCGCGTGTCAGGTTCGGTGACGCTGGCGTCGACATCCGCGGCCACAATGAAGTAGACATCCCCCTCGATGCCGACCGGCAGGGTCACCAGCGCGGTCATGGCGTATTCGGCGCCCTCTGCCAAAATCCCGGAATGCGGCGATGTGCTCAGCAGGATATCGCTGTCATCCAGCGTGCCATCGACACTCAGATAGACTTTATCCGTCCATGCGGTGGCATCCGTGGGAACGGTGCTATTGTTTGTCACCCGCCACGACAGATTGCCGCTTTGTCCCCCGACAAGCACATTCGGCACGGCTGTAATCTCGGCGATCAGATTGGCGTAGGTCCGTTCGGTGGCGGCGAATTCAAGGAATTGCGAATTGTTCGCCTCGGCCTGGGACGGGGTGATCCCCTCTCGGGCCTCTTTCATCGTCCCGAGACCGACCGCATTGCTATCGGCATAGACCGTGGCGCGAATATTTCCGGTGCCTGCCAGGCCGTTCGGCAAGGTAAATGTCAGCGTGGTCTCATGGCTTTCACCCGGCGCAAGAGGACGGTCCTGTATGGCCACCGCAAGTCTTTCCAGCTCCTGACCATTGGTGCGATTGCGGATCACCACCCGGTCCATCCAATTCGCCGGAGTCGCCACCGCGCCCGCGTTTTGGGTGGTCCACCGCAGCGTGATCGTGTCGCCCGCCTGCGGCGCGGCTTCGTCAATCGACATGGCCGAGATGATCAGGTCCGGCGCCGACGCCACTGTCAGAACCGTGCGGTTATTGGTGTCGGCGGTGTCGGTGTCGTTGGCCTCGAATACCTCTCCCAGCACATCGGCGATCACGCGGAATTCAAACTGTCCGGTGGAATCTTCCCCGCTCGGCCATACAAAGAAGGTCGAGCGCGCCTGAGTTTCCCCGCCCACCAGCGGTTCATCGGCATCGTGCCGCAAATCACGGCTGAACACGACGCGATTTGTTGACAGATTGACGACCTCGACCCGTTCCGAAAAACCACCCACTGTCGGGGAATCCCCAAGATTTTCCAGCACCCAGTCCAGACGGACTGCCGCGCCGGCTTCCCAGCCGCTGGCCGGGCTCGGAGCGACATCGCGGATCACGAGGTCGGGGTTCGCGGCCAGTGCCACGGTCAGCGGCAAGGTAGCCGAATTGTTCAACTCTGCGGTGCCGTCCAGATTGGCTTCCTGCACCGCGTTGTTCACATCGGCGCGGAACGCGACCTCCAATTCGCCAACGGAATCGGAATTGCGCGGCAGGGTCAGGGTAACGGTCTGGGCACTGGTCGCGCCGGGTGCGATGTTTCCGTCTGTGGCGACGGAATAGGGCACCACCAGATCAGCGACGACCAGTCCGCTATCCGCCCGGCGCACCGTGATCCTGGTGTCGAAATTCGTGGTCACCGCCAGATCGCCCGCGTTGCGATAGGTCCAGCTCAGCGGGACATCGCCACCTGAGGTGATCGTATCAGTCGTCGTCAGCGCAACCGCGTCAAAGACCAGATCGGGCGTCGGCTGCCCTTCGATTCCGGCCAGAATGACCGGCGCGGAAATCGGATTGGCGTAGACGTTGAAGCTAAAGACCGCGTCCTCTGTCGAGTTAATCTGGCCTTCCATCAACAGATAGTAGGTGCCCGTATCGGCGATCGTGATCGTATCCACATCATTGCGGGCATCAGTTTCAAACACCTCGCGACCGTAGGGGTCGATCAGGCGCAGGTGCTGGCGGAAATTACCCGACACCATATCAAAGTAGAACCGGTCTCCCGCCGTGGCATCAAAGCTGTAAATCTTGGTTTCGCTGCCGGGTGCCAGGGTATCGCTGATCGGCGTCCCGAGAGTCAGCGCCTCGGCCTGAGCGGCATCGATCAGATCAAAGGAGAAGGTCCCCGTTTCACCGCCGCTCGTCGCAACGGTAAAGGTGTAGTCGCCCGCCACCAGCTCATAGAAGGAGGTTTCGTTGACGTGATCGCTGTCGGTGGAGGCAAAGTTGCGCGACGATACCTGACCGCGCGGCCCGCTCAGCGTCCAGACAAACCGCGAGTCATTCGGCGAAAGCGCGTCAACGTAGAGCTTTGTCGGATCGCTCAGGCTGAAGCTATAGCTTTTCTTCTCGCCCGGCAGTTCGATTGACCCGACGGTCGGCGTGTTCAACACCACCGCCGTCTCGGTCGCCTCCAACGGCACCAGGCGGAAGGAATGTTCGCTCTCCCCCCCCGTCCTGATGGACCCGTCGAGGATCAGATACTGGGCCCCATCCGCATTCAGCGTCACAACGGCGGTGTCGGACCGGGCGTTGCCATTCGCCATGACCTGACCGCCATAGGCGTTCAGAATTTTCCAGTTGCCGTTAAAGGTGTCAGGAATGGAATCGAGGTAAAACGCCTCTCCCTTGCTGCCCTCGAACTTGAATATATGGCTGCGGCGGTTGTCCTCGAATGTGGCGACAACGGTTTCACCAGGCACGAACTCGGTCGCGCCCGCCACATCGCGCAATGCAAATCGCACATCACCCGTGGCGATCTGATTACCGTACAGGATCAACTGGTAGCTGCCTGCCGGAGCCCGGACCATGACCGTCGTTTCGTTATAATCGGCCGAATTCAGTTTATCGGTATCAATGGTGCCTGCCGGACCGACAAGACGGTAACTCATGTCCGGATCGTCGGTCAGGCTGTCAAAGACCAGATGGGTCGGCGCGGCGAGGTCAAATTCATAGACCAGCTCCTGCAGCGGGGCGGTGATGGTCGCGGAAATCTCGGTGTTCAATGCCAATGGCTCCGCTGCCACGATCTGCGTCGTGGGATGCGCGGTAAAGCTGTAGGTGATCTCGGTGGGGGTGTCGTAATAGCCCTCGAACAGCACATAGTGGCGCAGCCCCGCAAGGACGCCCAGTTCACGGTCGGTGGCAACATTCAGCGGATTGCTCACGACCACGCCGTCTTCGCGAATGATCCGCCAGCTTGCCCGGATGCCACCTGCAACACTATCGGTCTGCACGAAGACTTCCGTCGGTTCGCTCAGGTCGAAATACCGCAATTGCGTGACATTCGACGGGCTGATCGTCCCCTCGGTCGTCGTGCCAAGCGTCAGTTCCGTTGCCGAGGCCAGATCAAGTAGGGCAAAGGCATAGCTGCCCAGACTGTCATCGACGGTCGATACGTTGAATTCATATGTGCCCGCAGGCAGGTCATAGATCGTGTTGCCGCTGCGCTGCGCCGCGTCGGTCTGACTAAAGCGCAAGGCGCTGATATTTTTCGGCCCCGACAGGGACCATCGCATCTGCCCATTGGCGGCCCGTGCGTCAAAGATCAGCGAGGTCGGCGCCGCCAGCGTCAGCTGCCAGGTCTGCACCTGACCGGCCACCGAAATATCACCGCCGAATTCAGTCCCCGGCGTGATCGTCAGCGGTGCGGCGGCAGGGGTCGCCGTGATCCTGACATTGTCGATCGTCAGATCCATCGTATTGGTCGACAGGCTCTGCGCATGAATCGCGCCGCGCAGATCCGAGAGCGTCTGCCCGACCAGCGGCATCGCGTCGATCACCTTGGTTTGCGCACCATCCAGCGACAGCGTCACCGTCGCGGCCAGGCCTGTGGCGGTGCGCGCGATAGAGAGGGTTATGTGCCCTGCCGCGGCTTCCAGCTGGGCCGCGGTGATGCCGAAATCGGCCAGATCAACCTCGACAATCTCGGTGCCCCCGGCGTGTAAGGACACATGCGGAACCACACCATCGCCCGAGCCCTGGACCAGATCCAGCGCAGCGGCGATCACGCCGTTGTGGTTCGGCTCAACCCCGAGGTAGGGCAAATCTCCACTACGCCCGAACAGGGCGGCATCGGCGGCGATGACCGAAAAACCTTCGCCCGCCGTCACACCGCCGGGGCCGGCAAAGTCGAAATCGAACCCGATCTCGAACAGGTCCAGCGGCCCTTCGCGGGTCAGGTCAAACTCGACCTGGCTCTGGCCGCCAGGTTCCAGTGCGTCGAGCATTTTCAGCGCATTGCTGCCCTGAGCGATTGTTCCAAGGTCATTGCCGTCCTTGTCGGTACTGATGAACGGGATGCCATCCGCCGCATCGAACGTCTGAATTGTCTTGCCAATCGCATCCGCGCGCAGCGGGCTCTCCAGTTCGAAATCATATGCGAGGTTGCTGTCGGCGTTGGAATCTCCCTCCAGCAGCAGGTAGTATCGCCCGGCCTCGGGCGCGATGAAGCCCTGCCCATTGCTCGACAGCCGCTGCGGCGCCTCGATCTGATACCCGTCCGCGTCGAAAATCCGCCAGTAGGTGCCCGAAGATGGCGATTGCGCGGTGATCATATCGAACCGTTGCAACCGCGCCATATCGACGAAGAACGCCTTTGATCCCCGGCTATCGCTTGGCAGATTGCCGACGATCCGGTCGTTGACGAAGACCTCGCTCGCCTGGGCCTTCAGGTCATGCAGACGGAAGGGGATTACACCGGTCTGATCGCCGGTCCAATCGATATAGAGCCGGTATTGCCCGGCCGCGACGCGCAACCCTGTATCTGCGGTGTTTCGAACGCTGTCGCTTTGGGAAAACGCCCGGTCCGCCTGTACGACTCCTTGGTCGCCATGCAAAGACCAGCGTGCGGCAGAGCTGGCGATCAGCGGGTCAAAGATCAGCACCGTCGGGTCGGTGATCTCAAAGGTATAGGCCAGACGTTCGCCCGGCTGGGTAATATCGGCCGTGGTCAGCGCGCCCAACGTCAGCGCGGTTTCAGGCGGTGTCGTCGTGTCGGTCAGAGTGAATTGGTACCGCGAGGTGCCTGCGGAATAAACGCGCCCCTCGATCAAAAGCGTATAGATCCCGTCCAGGTCGAGCCGTTGCGAGTCACGATCGCTCAACGACGTTGAATTGAACACCGTGGCGCCGAAAGGATCCACCAGCCGCCAATAGATATCACCGTCCCGCGTCTGCGCATCCATGAACAGCGTCTGGTCCGCTGCGCCGGTAAATCGATAGGCCACCGTCCGACTGGAGGGCGCGAGTTCCCCGGAAATCGTTGTGCCAAGGGTCAGCGGCGTCGCGTCGGCCAGATCCAGCAGCTCAAAATTGAAATCACCCGTCGCACCATCCTCGGCGGTGACCGTGATCTGGTATTCCCCCGGTGGGAGCGACAGGATGGCCGCCTGATTGTCAGGCCCATCCGTCTGGTCCAGCCGGCGATTCAGATAGGTGCCCGCGGGCCCCGTCAGGCTCAGCCGCATGTCCGACCGCTGCGACAGCGAGTCGATGGTCAATAGTGTCGTCTCGGTCAGGCTAAAGGTATAGACCCGCCGTTCGCCCGCATTGACGATGCTGCCGGTGATCCCTTGGGGGATCTGCGATATGAATTGCGCCGCGTCCCCGCCGACGACCGCCGGGCTAACCCCGGCCTCCAGGGTATCCAGTGGCAGATACAGCGCTAGATCGGCCTCGGTTCCGGTCAGCGCGCCTTGATAGCTTGCGCTCAATTCTGCCTGGGTGCGGGCGGTGCGCCACAGGCGAACCTCGTCGACAGCGCCTTCGAACAGGCCCCTGTCGGTGCTCGACTCGATATCGCGGCCGATCCACAGGGGCGTGTCAATTCCCGAGATGCTGCCAGCGGTGAGCGTCCCGGCACCGACCTCTTCGCCATTCACGTAAATCCGCATCCGACCAGCGGAGCGATCCACCACCGCAGCCACATGGCTCCATTCGCCAACGGGCACCAAATCTCTGTCGCTTTGCAGCGTGCTGTAGCTGTCAGTCCCCGCCCGCGTGGTGCTGAAATGCAGCGACCCATTGGCATTGAGGTAAAGCGCATACTGCCGCCCGCCCTCACCATCGCTCTTTTGCAACAGCGGGGTCCAGGTGTCGTTGTACCGGTCAGGTTTGACCCAGGCTTCGATGGTCATGGACCCGGTCAGGTTGGTGGCGTTGTTATTGGGAACCTCAAGGTATTCCGCGCCGCGCAGATCAATCGCATCGCCGATCCGCCCTGCCACCGGCGCACCTGCGGCCAGGCCGGGATTATCGCCACCGACACTGACCGCAACCGGGGTGGTGTTAACGGTCGTCACAGAGAACTTGTAGCTGCCTGAGCCGACTGCCGAGAGATCCGGGTCGCTTTCCAAGATCAGCGTGTATTGCCCTGCAAAGGCCAGGGTCTGAACCGGGATATCTCCGGCATTTTCCGGCCCGTAAATCTGTCGCCCGAAGGGGTCGATCAGCCGCCAAGACATCTGGGAGGTCGATAGGGACTGGGCCGACACATCGACATAGACCTCCTGCCCCTCCACCGCGTCAAACCGGTACAACCGCGCAGTGCGATCCGGTTCGAAACGATCGTCGACCACGGTTCCGTCGGTGCTGACCGCAACCGCGTCGGCCAGATCAAGCAACGCCAGGCCATAGGCTCCGACAGCCGCATTTTCGGCCTCGAACGACAAGGTATATTGCCCCGCCGGAGCGTCGAAAACATAATTGCCGCCGTAGCTGGTATTGCCGCTTTCGCGCAGGCTGCGCGTGATCCGCAACCCATCGGGGCCCGTCAGGGTCACATCGACATCTGTTCGGTCGTTCAGGTTGTCCCAATACAGTTGGGTCGCGTCATCCAGCGTGAAGCTATAGACGTGCAGCTCTCCGGCCTTGTCGAAATGACCCCGGAACGCGCCCTTGAGACCACCGGCGGTATCAATGACGGTCGCGTCCAGGTCATTGCCGCTCTGATCCGCGAAACGCACAGCACCTGGGGCCTCGTTCATCGGCAGATCGATCAGCGCCGCGGTGGCGATGCTGCCGCCTTCGCTCAGGGTCGTGGCATCTGCGGCGGTGAGGGCGGTGTCCCACAGGCGGAAACCGGCGATCGCCCCTTCAAAGATAGCGTTACCCTCGCGCGTGGCGCCGATCAGCAGGTCGTTGACCACCTCGACGCTATCGCGGTCGGGACGCAGGGCAATGCTGCCCACCTCCGCCCCGTTCAGATAGAGCCTCAGCAGATCCTCGGTACGATCCACGACCCCGATGGCGTTGTTCCATTCCCCCCACGCCACAGAATTGCTGGGCGAATCCGCCGCGATCTGGCCAGAGCTGTCGGAGGAGGTCAGATGCAGGTAGCCCGAGCTATTCAGCCAGAGGGAATACTGTCGCCCGCCAACGCCATTGCCGTCGCTCTTGTTCACCAGCGATTGCCAGGTCGTGCGTGGGCGATCCGGGCGGAACTGGATCTCGAAACTCACATTGCCGACGAGATTTGTCGCGGCCCCGTCAACCGCGAGGTATTGAAACCCGGAAGAGCCCTGGGCCACGCCGCCATCCGGCCCCGTGGCGGGATGATAGCCGCTGTTGGTGGCGGCCAGATCGACGGCCTTTTCGACCCGCGAGGGCTGTTGCAGCACAAAGCTGTAATCCACCGCCCCGGTCTCCGGCTCGTAGACATAGCCCTCAACCAGCAGGGTGTAGACCCCGGTGCGTTGCAGCTCGAACAGGTCCTGGTCGCCAAGACTGCGCTGTGAAATCTCGACATTCCCGAGCGGGTCAATCAACTTCCAGGTCGGTGTATAGCTCAGCGTGCCATTGCGCTGAAGATCGAACAGAAAGCTGTCGCCAGCCGCGCCGTCCAACCGGTAGACATCCGTCTCCCGCCGCGGCTCAAGCTGGCCCGCCACCAGCTCGTCGAAAGCTATCTCGGTGCCCTCGGCCAGATCGAGCAGCTTGAACGCATAGGCCCCGGTGCCGGAATCGCTGCGATAGACGCGAACCGAATACACCCCCGCCGCCGCCCGTATCGCGCCGCCCCCGTAATTGCCGGCATCCGCAGAGCGCAGGTTATAAGAACGCGAGACCCCCCCCGGCCCGGTGATCTCGACGGTGGTGCGACTGTCGTCGGTGAAGCTATCCAGCCACAACAAGGTGGCCTCGCCCAGCGTGAATTCATATTGATGCACCTGCCCGGACAGCCCGATGGTGCCCTGGGTCATCTCATCCAGCGTCAGCGTCGCAGACGACGGATCCTGCGGATCGCCCAGGGTGAACCCATAGCTGATCGTCTTTGCGGGATCCTCATAGGGATGGGCTTCCAGCATCACCAGGTAGGTGCCGTCGATCGGCGCTTCGAACACCTTTCCGGCGCTCAGGAGGCTTGAGCCATCGACAGGGACCCCGAACGGATCGAGCAGCCGCAAATAGGCGTTATAGGTTCCGCCCGTGTTCGTGACATCCTGCAAGGTCAACCGCTGCCCGGCGCTCAGCGCGATGCGATAGAGGTCGGTTTCCGTGCCGGGGCTGGTCAGTGTCGCGGCGACCGCGGTGTCCACGGTAATTTCCGCCGCATCCGACGCATCCATCAGCCGAAAGGCGTAGGACCCGCCCGCGTGCTGGCTGGTTCTCGCGGTCAGTTGATAGCTGCCTGGGCGCAGCCGGACCACATCCGCCCCCTGGGCGCCATTACTGACATCCAGACTAAAGGTGCGATCAAGGTTCGCGCCGACGATCCGCAGGCTGCCGCCTTGCAAACGGGTCTGCTGGTCAAAGACAACCAGCGTCTCTTCAGTGATCTCCAGCGTATAGTTGTCCACGAAATCGCGGGTCGCCAGATCGTTCGATACAACCGTATTCAGTGTGATCGGCTGGGTGGTTTCAGTCACTTCCAGCAGGTTCAGCGTGAAATTCGCCTCCCCCGTCTGATCAAAGGGATCTCCCTCAATCAGCAATAAATATTGCCCAGCAGCCCGGCTCATGAAACTGGGGTTCGTCTCGATATTCCCATCACGCAGTATTTCCCGGCCATCCGGTCCGATGATCCTCGCGTAGATGGAACGGGCGCGCCCGCTCAAGGCCTCCAGATCCAGCACCATCTGCTGATTGGCCTCGGCCTCGAACCGATAGGCGATCGTTTCGGACCGTGGCGCCAGGGTGCCCGTGAACGGCGTCTCCACTTCAATCGCCGCCGCGGCCCCGATGTCCAGCATCCGGAAACTATAGGCCCCCGTCGCGGTGGCAGCCTTGCTGATCGCAACTTCGTAGGTGCCAGCGGCCAGCGCGAAAACAGCCGCCTCACCTGGGGGCAAGCGTGTGGCATCCGCAGCGACAAATGTGCGGTTTTCGATGGTCCCGCTGGCGTCCCGCAGGGTGAACTGCGTCGTCGATTCTGACCAACCGAGGGCATCGAAATAGACCTCACCCGCATTGGCCAGCGTAAAGAGATAGCGATCCACTTCGCCGGCGAGACCAATCGCGCCAGAGACAGTGTCTCCCAGGGTCAGCGCAGTGCCGGACAGCGCCGGCGGGGGCGTATGGGAATGCTTCTGCACGGAAAAGGCAAAGCTCGCGTCCGCCTGCCCGTCAAATCCTTCGACCAGCACCGTATAGGTGCCGGTACGGGCCACGACCTGATTGCCGAAATTCGACATGTAGTTGTCGCCGAAAACCAGATCGCCCCGTGGTCCGAGCACCCGTATATAGGGATTTCCGAGCGTCCGCTCGAAACTGATTTCATCGCCTTCCTGCAGATCGATACGAAAAATCTCGGTCTCGGATCCCGGCGCCAGGTCAAACGTGACCTCGCTGTCCAGCGCGATGGATTGTCCGGCCCGGATATCGAACAGGTTGAAGGCGAAATCGCCAACCGTCCCGCCCACAGCATCGACCATCAGCTTATAATCGCCCGCCCCCAGCGTGTAGACCGCCGAGCCGCCGACCCGGTTCGCATTGGACTGACCGAATGCGCGCGGCGCGACCTCTTCGCCATGCGGTCCCACAATCCACCAGCGGAAATCATTGCCCGCCGTGATCGCATCGAAATAGAGCGGAGTCGTTTCTGTCAGATTAAGATCATAGGCCAGGACCAAGCCCGGCTCATCAACGCGGCCCGTCACGCTGTCCCCGACATCGAGGCTGAGCGTCTCAATGCTTTCGGGTGCCACGAGAAGGGTGAAGGGTCGCGCTACATTATCGTTGTAAAACCCTTCAACAAGCACAAGGTAACTGCCCGTCTGTGGCAGCTCCAATGGGTCAAAAGCAATCGACGAAAGGTACGTCGGCCCCCTCAGCAACGTCCCGTCGGGATTCAAGATGCGCAGATAGGCGTTGCCCGCGGACTGGGCGGAAAAACTGACGACCTGATCCGCAGAGCCGTCGAACTTGAAGATCCGCGTCTCGGTCCCCGGCCCGGCGCCGAGCAGGCCGTCGTTCCCATTGCCCGATGAATCCACCGCGCGAGATCCGCTCGCCTCGTCAAAGCCAAGGCGCATGGCCAGTTCAGCGGTCGGGCTGGCGATCTCCTGACGATACCGCGCGGCAATCTCCGCAGCGCTTTGCGCTTCGCTCCACAGGCGCAATTCGTCCAGGGCACCATCCAGGTTATAGGTCTGGTTCGTCTGCCCCCCGATCGCTATCGAGGCCGTCGATTGGTTGACCCCCTCGCCCATCGCCTTTTCCGCCGCCAGAACCCCGTCGACATAGAGCTTGAGCCCGGCGCCGTCATAGCTGGCCGCCACATGCTGCCAGGCCCCTTCGGTCAGCGGGGCGCGGACACGCTTGGCTTCATCGTTCCATTGATTGACGAAAAAGACGAGCGAGCCGTCGTCCTCAAGGTAGAGCCCCCAGCCATCGTTCCATGCCTGCGACGAGGTCTTGAGCGCGACCACGTCAAAGGTGTCGATGTCATCGGGACGCAGCCAGGTTTCGATGGTGAAGGTCTCGCCGCGCAGCTCCGCGCTATCGGGCACCGCGACCTGACCGATGGGACGGTTATTGAACTCCAGCGCCCGATCCTGGGCCGTGGCCGCGATTGGCGCCGTCGAGGCGACGCGCCGGAATGCGGCCTCGGGTCCTTGGTCATCCAGACGGTCGGACAATGCGGTCCCGAGGGTCAATGCCTCCGCGGAGGCCTCGGTCAAAAGCTGGATGCCGTATTGCGTCTGGTCGCTGCCCCGATTGACAATGGCCAGCCGGTAGTCGCCCGCCACCAGATCGCGTATCGGATCATAGGTTCGATCCAGATACCACATCGCCGTATCGTCGATAACCTTGCCGGTCGGTCCGGTCAGGGTCACATCGACCCGCTCCGTGGTGCGCAGGACGTCGATGAAAACACGCGTGTCTTCGGTCAGGGTAAAGTCGTAGAAATGCTGCTGCGCGGGCTGGTCAAACGTGCCAAACACCGGCGTATCCAGCGTCATGGGACTCGTGCGATCCACCACCTGATTAAGGGTGAAACCATAGTCCAGATCAGTGGAATTCCCGAGGTAGCCCTCGAACAGCAGCGTATAGGTGCCGGCCTTCTGGGTGGTGAAGCGATCCAGATTGCTGCCTGGCGCAAAATTGACCGGACCGAACACCGTCTCTCCATCCGGGTCGATCAATTCCCAATAGGCGGTGCCGCCGCTCTGGGCCTGGGCGTTGAACACCAGATCTGTGCCGACCTCGGCGTCGAACTGATAGAGGCTAGTTTCGCGACCGCCATTGGCGAGAGTGCCATCGACGCGGGTGCCGGGGGTCAAGTTCTGCGCGTTCGACGCATTCAACAGACGAAAGGAATAATCCCCGGTCTGATCGCCCTGCCCGTCCACGGTCAGCGTATAGGTGCCGGCGTCCAGCGCGATGATTTCACCGCCCTGCGCCCCGTCGGATTGGTTAAAGGTGGTGGGGCTGACAATCGCGCCGCCCTCACCGGACAACGCCCAGGTGATCTGCGGCGACGGGGTCAGCGCGTCGAATATCAGCTGGCGGCTTTCGGCCAGCTCAAAGCTGAAAAAATCAGTCTCACCGGGGACATCGATCGTTCCGGCCACGGGGATCAAATCCGCAGACAGAAGAATCCGAGGCTCCAGCGTATCGATATGAATTCCGCGCGCCAAAGAGGTCGTGGCTTTAAGGTTAAGCTCCGTTGCACCCGTTCGGCCGAGCCTTCGGTAAAAGGCCATGAACGCGCTGTCGAGAATGGTCACATGCCCCCCAGCTTACTTGAAAAATAATTGTTTTTAGTCAGAATCTGTTTTTAATGAATCAATCATGGCTGGATTCTCATACGTAATGCAACGTTTCTTTAATATTTTTTCGGCTCGTTTTTTCATCACTTCCCGTTCTCTAACCCGCGTTATCCACGCACTGACAGCTTCATTGATGATCCTGACTCCGCATGTTTCGGCCGCGCAATCCGAGGCAATTCCCGCACCTGTCCGCTGCTTGATTGAACCCGAAGACATGATCGAACTCTCGGCGCCCGTCGCCGGAGTTCTCACCGAAATCGCAGTGTCGCGGGGGGACATGATCGCGGCAGGCCAGGTTGTTGCGCGGCTCGACGACACGCTCGAAGCCTTTCAGTTGAGCCAGGCTGAATCCCGGGCCGCAAGTGGTTACGCTTTGAAGGGGCGCGAGGCGCGGCTGGCCTTCCTGCAGGATCAGGCCGAACGGATGCGTCGTCTCGTTCAACGCAAGATCGCTTCGGACACCAGCTATGAAGAAGCGGCCATGGAAGCTGAACTGGCATTGCAACAGCTGGAGGAAGCCCGGCTCGATCGTGCCCTCGCCGAGATCGAGGTCGAACGCTCCCGTGCCGTGCTAAAGCAAAAGACCGTGGTCAGCCCCATCAAAGGCGTGGTTGTTGAACGCAGCGCCTCGATTGGGGAATATCAGGATGGGACCGCGCCGATTGTCACCATCGCCGCGCTGGACCCGCTGCGCGTCGAGGCCTATGTGCCGCTTGACCATTTCGCCGCGCTGAAGGTTGGGCAAAGCGTCACGATCCTCCCCGAGGCTCCGATTGGCGGACGCCATGCCGCCACATTGACCGTGATCGACCGGGTGTTTGATGCGGGCACAGGCACCGTCGGCATTCGCATGTCGCTGCCGAATCCCGATCTGGTTCTGCCTGCGGGATTGCGCTGCACAGTTGAATTTGGGGCAGGCTGAATCAGGCATGTGAGCCCCACTTGGAGCGACATTTGCAAAAGCCCCATTGCGTTGAACCCGTCACCGTCCAAAGATACGTCCAATTTCTGTTTTGAAAGCCACCCAAGTGATAGTCGCGCGATTTCCTGCGTAACCGTGATACCGCGATTTCCCCGACGAGGTCGGCAACCCGGCCCAAATTCCCGCAAGATTATTCATGAACTTGGTCTG
This sequence comes from Pseudooceanicola sp., assembly GCA_002709085.1. GTDB lineage: Bacteria > Pseudomonadota > Alphaproteobacteria > Rhodobacterales > Rhodobacteraceae > Pseudooceanicola. The sequence goes on from PAPR01000037.1 coordinate 61,406, forward strand.
ACTTAACTGACCCTTTAAAAAGGCGCTATAACCCGCATCCTCTAAAAGGATCTGTGCCAGGTGATCCTGCGTTCCGGGCGAGAACACAGTTTCCGGGCCCAGTTTCGCCCGCTCGATCAGGTTAATCAGGGTTGTGGGGATGAATTGATATCGTCCGATGGCGTGGTTCTGCCCCGGCGTCGCATTGATCCAGGCAATAACCTCACGCAGGGTCAACTCCGTGGGGCGCTTTGCAGGCTTCCTCTGTGCGCCGTAGTGGATCGCGTCGTATCCATCACGGCGAGATTCCGCAAACCCAATCAGGTGCTTGAGCCGCGCGGTCCGCTTGTCGGAGGTTAACCCGACAAATGTAACGACCGAGGACGACTTTGACCTTGTGACCGCCGGCTTGGGCGTGGATTTCAACCGGATGCGTGATTGGTCGGGATGGATGCCGAACGTCAGTCCCGATGTCGGCCCTTGAGTCCCGAACCCCGATATGCCGTATTTCTGCGCACTCGCAAAACTTGGACTGGCGACCATCGTGACCGCCAGGATTAACCGGCCGAGAACAACGCCTAGCTGCATGGTAATCCCCTTTCATCTACTCCCATCATTATGAGAGAAATGTCCGAGGAAATTACTAACGCGGAGCCGGAAAACGCAGAACCTAATCCCAGTTTATTTTAAATTTCGGGCAGGTTGGTCTTCACCCTTAACACACCGATAATACAGTCCATAATCCACGACATTCAATTCGTGAAAACACCATCAAGCTGGCTCAAGAGCGAATTATCGAGAAGTAGGCTGAACCGCAGATAAAAGCCGGACTGATAGAGGCTGGATTGCCCCGACACCTCGCCTTTCGTCGCATTATAGCCGGCGGCCATCAGAACACCTTCGGTCGCCACCACACCAAGTTCCAGCCCAAGCCCGGTCGAGCGGCCCCCGCGATTATCCCAGAGGTGGGCCGCATTCAGGCCAAGCCGATACCGATCATCGCCAAACTCCAAATCCAGACCACCCTGCACCAGTTGCGTCATGGCGCTGGCGCTGACAGCGCCGGGAATGGAGATGCTTTGATATTGACCTGCATACTTGCCGTTCACCCTGAAATTCTCGTCGGCCTCATAACTTGTATCAACCGACCACAGGTGTTTCTGCACTTTCTGCCCTTTACGCTCCAGTTGATGCTCGTACCAGGCCAACATCTCGATCCTGGGATCTTCCACAGGACGATAGGCGGCGCCTATGCGGGTTCGGCTGCGCAGGGTATTCTGGCCGCTCCGGTCATCGCGCGCGACGCGGCTCCGCCCCAGAAGGCTGAGATCGGGGGTGATTTGTCCCGCCAACCCCAGGCTGGCGTAGTAAGTATCTCCCGAGGGTTCCATCGTGGTTTCCAGGTCGGCATCCCCCACAATCCGCGCGTCCGAGGATTGCCATTTGGTACCTACCGCGATGCTGGTCAGCGCGTCCCGACCGGTATCCGCCTTGCGCGAATGTTCAAGGTTCAGACGCAGATTGGTCAGCGCGTTCAGATCCCAGGCGGCTGTCACACCTTGGGTAAAGGTCGCTTCGCTCTCTCCGGGGGCCTGCGTGAATTCCAGTGTGCCAGTCAACCAATCCGCCATCTTATGATCGAAACCGCGCCGGGCTCGGCTCAGGGCAAAGCCGTCCTGCAACTTGAATTCCGCCTCGGTATAGGCGGTCCAGCCCGGTTTGGGACTGCTGTAGGCTCCGATAACAAGGTTGGCCGGATCGCCCCCCTCGCCGTGCAACGGAAAGCGAAGTTGCCCCGTTATCTTGTTGTTCGGCCGGGTCTTGGGGACCCAATGCGCCCCGAGGATCGCAGCGCTATGGGACAGGGCCGCCCCCGCAACACGGCCCCGCTTGTATTCGACGCCGACCTCACCGCGCAGCTGGTCGGAAAATTGTCGGGCATATAGCGCGTCCAACGTCAGAATCCGACTGTCGGCTTTGCGGTCGCGCACATATTCCGCGGCGACCGACACCGCATCCTTACGCGAAACCTCCACCCCGTAGCGCAAACGAAGCTGAGTTGTACCGGCCCGCGCCAGACCTCCCCCGACAACAAAGTTCTGCCCGGTATGGATCGCCTCGAAACTGATGGACTCGCCCTCGTGGCGGACATCATAGGACAAGCGACCTGTCAGATCGGACGTGCCGTTTTCATCGACGGACCGGGCCGCTTCGGCCTCCCAAACGCCGCCGGTGCCGGTGTCGTGTCGAACATATCCCGACTGCACCCCATACCGCGCCGCATTGCCCAATGGGGCGTCGGCCTGAACGACCCTGGCTCCGATCGTCGTGCGGTCAGTCAAGGCATAGCGCGCCTCACCGCCGTAGAGCCAATAGCGATCCGCATTCGCCCCCGTCACCTCATATGTAACCCGGACAGAGACGGGATTGCCGGATCCGTCGAACTGGTTCACCGGGCTGCTAAAGGTGATCGTGTTGCGGAAGTAATCCAGCAGGTAATCCGTGCCGCGCCGCATCGGCGTGCTTGTCAAGACATCGCCCCCATCCCGGTCGCGAACCAGGACTTCCACCCGCTCCGACCGGTCGACATAGCCGCCCAACGTCATATCGTAGGGACCCGAAACGCCGCGTCCGGGAAACTCGATGACCTCCTGAGTTTGCGCGGTATGGGCCGCAAAAACAGTGATCGCGGCGCGGTCGTTTTCCCAATGAGCCTTCGCACCGGTTGTGACACGGTTCTGTCCGCCAAGCTTCAGGGTGCTCGCTTCAGGCTCAATCGCGATGTCGCCGTATAGGACATAGGACCGTCCCTTTTCGACTTTCACGAACAGGTTGGTCGAGGATTGCGCATCATGCCCACGCTCAGAGCTGTCGCCGTAGACGGGATAATATTCTTCACCGTTAATGTCGCGAAACAGCCGATCCTCGGTATCGCGGTCAGAACTGTATCGCAGGGTCAACAGGGCGTCACCCCGGATGGCGCCCTTCAGATATAGCTCTCCCCGCAGGCCCGTGATCGTCTCCTCGAAATGGCTGAACTCCTTGGCCCCGAGAAGCGGACCCCCTGCCCCACCCTTCAGCGCGACCGCGCCTTCGATCACACCGATCATGATGCGCTCGTCCAGATCGGGGGTAAAGGTCACGCGGACTTCGCTCTTGGCAAAACCGGCCTCGACGCGCAGCGTGACTGGTCCCGAAACCTGCGGCGGACTCAGACCAAAGGTGGCTTCGCCATTGTCGATGTAGGCCTGGACCCCGGGCGTGCCGGGCCGAATATCACTGACATCCCAAAGCGCGCGCCCTCCGCGCAGCGTCACGATAGCCGACGCCGGGACCGGCAGACCACCTGCGTCCAATATGCGCACCACGACGGGCAACACGGAAACCGGGTTGGCGGTTGCGGTTTGCGGCGCGATGATCTCGATCCGTGCGGGATCGCCCGGCGCCGTGACCGAAATGCTCTGGCGCACGCGCTCGATGCCAAATCCATCCGCTCCGATGAGCGTGAGGGTGTTCGCGCCCGGTCGCAGCTTGACCGCCACGAACTCCAGCGCCTGAACATTGCGCTTGGCCCATGTGGACCGCTCCCCCACTCGACCGACATCCAATGCGCGGTTGTTCACGCGCAGCGTGAAAGTCAGATCGCCCTTGCCCTTCACCCGAATATTTTGCGTCCGGCTGGCCAAGGTGTCACCGTCGAGCAGATCAAGAAACGCGGCCTCCGAATCAACCGATTTCACAAGGCTCGCCAAAGGACGGCGCCGCGATTTCGCCGCCGATTTCTGCGTGAGCGGGGCACGACGCGCAGCGGGATCATCCGGGGTCTGCGCCACCATGGCCGTGGTCAATTGGGTGGTGGTCGCAATGCCCGCAGCAGAACGCACCGAGCCGACAGTCCCGCCTACCTGCCCCGAGGCGCCATCGCCCGAGACAACAGGATTTCGGCCCGCCGTCTCAACCTCGAATTTCTCCTGCCGTGCTGTCACTTCGGCCAGCGCTGCTGGTGAACAGGACGAGACCGCGAAATGTTCTGCCCGTAGCTCACCACGTTTCAACGGCACGATCCGCGATCCACCCCGCCCAAGGTCGTTGGTCCGTGTGACAGAGACTGTCGTTCCGACGGGCAGCGTTTCTTTCTGGACCTGAAAGGCATGCGTCACGGGCCGCATTCCGGGCAACGAATACCGACCGTGCAGATCCGTGACGACGAACAGGCCTTCCTGCGTCACGATCCGAACGCCCGGAATCCCCGGCTCCCCCCAGCCGTCGCGTATCCCGTTACCGTTGCAATCCATAAAGACCGACCCGATGATCGTGCCCTGCCGGGAAAAAACGCCGCCAGCATTATCCAGACGCACCACGGCACGCGCCAGAGGCGATTGACGATAGGTACCGGTCCCGGCCTGGCGACCGTGCAAAAGCGCGGTGTTCTCGTTCCGCCCTTCTCGCGCCCCGGCAGAGAAGTGTACGAGGTATGTCATTTCAACCGAACCGAGCGGCGCCAGATCCCCGAGATCAAAGATCAGATCGCCGTCGCTGTCCTTCACCGGATCAGACAGCGTCATTCCATCCAGGGACGCGGAGCCGGCGACAAACTCAGCGCCATAAGAGGGCCTGTCGACAAGTTCCGCCTGTGTCAGGGATTGGTACATGCTATTGGTGAGGGTGAGCCTGTAGCTGAGAAAACCTCCCTGCGCCACGACATCCCGCTCCGCGACCTTGCTCAGGGAAATCGCCACCGGATAGGCGGGATCGACCGGAATATCCGACCCGGCCATCCTCCCGCCCCCGTGCTGAAACGAGGCGCCGAACGCTGCCGAGGACAGGGTCCTGCCATACCCCGAAAAATCGCTTCGGGCCGTGGGATAGGACCAGGCGCCACTTTGTTGCACACCGTATTGGTAGGTCCCCGCCGGCATGCTGGCAAAGCTGAAATAGCCACGCGCATCACTGGTGGCCTGGGCCACCTCCCGTCCGGTCGCGATCTCCGTCAGGGTGATCTCGACCCCCTCGACAGGGTCATTCGAGATGGCATTAAAGATGAAATTTCCCGGCTCTATATATAGCGAATTCTCGACGCTCCGGTTGTCGCACCTGGCAAAGGCATAGACCTGATCGCCCTGATCACTCGCAAGGACGCCGTCATTCGCAGCAACGACAGCCATGCGGGTCACCGGCATTGGCGCAATTTCAAAGACACCTGTGTTGGCGCCGGTTTCGCGGGCCGTGACGACTTCCTTGTCGCCGGTCACGGAACTCCGCAAGGTGACGTCGATCACGTCAATCGCGCTCGTCGCATTGCAGGCGCCAAGGGCGACGCGAACCTGAAGGTCACTGTCCAACTGGCCATGGCGCACGACGCCCCGGCTGACCGGATCAAAGAAATCGAGCGTACCTGCGGCGGCTTGCATCGTCCTGTGTTTGACCACGTTTGACGGCAATCTCATATAGCCTGTGCCCGTGCCAATATGGGTTGCCGCACGGTTGGTGATTTCGGCCTCACCCAGGCCGTGGTCGATCTGCACGACAAAACCCGTGTCGCTCGATCGGCCCACGACGTAATCCCCCTCATGAAAGAAGGCGATGGCGTCGATCTCGGACAAGGCTGGCGGGTTCGTGACATAGCTTTGCGCCCCGTCCCCCCGACGATGATAAAGCGCCAACAAACCGCCGGAGTTTTCAAACCGAACAAAGCGCGTGTTCAAAGGGACTTCGTCCGACATCAACACACCCGTAGCGGGGCTGCCGTCGATACGCAGGGCATTGCCGTCGATTTCGGAATATCCGGCGATTGCCTGTTCGGAATTGTTCCGCAGGGTCAACTCGTAGGTCAGGAACGTCGCATTTTCGCCCGGCTGTACGGATTGGCGTTTCTGTATCTCCAACCCGCCGGCGACGATCATAGTCTTGCCGATGGCCTCGTCGGTCGCAACAGCGGTGATGGTTTGAATGCTCGGGCGATTGACCACCTTGGCCTCAGCGACGAGCGAGGCCGAGAAGGATTCGCCCACCGCGGCCATCTCGGACACCCGGAACGCATAGATCAGATCCAGCTCCTCATCCGGGGCGAGCGTGAAGACATCGCTCGCGGTGATCACCGGCTCATAGGCGTCCGGGTTCCCGTTTCCGTTGATGTCATGAATCAGCCGTGCATCCTGCATCAGGTGCATGTCGCCAGCGCCGCGCATGGACCAGCTCACCTCCAGCGGGACGTTACCCGTATTGTTGACGGCATAATGGTAAAGGTCGAGGGCGCCACGGGTCAGGACCAGGTCGGTGTAGCCCTCGACGTCGATTTCAGGAAAGGGCCTGACAACCGCTTCGGGAAGGTTCGAAACCAGGCTTTCCCGCATCCCCAGCCCGACGTTAAAGTAGGTCGTCCGCGCGTCGTTGCGGAGCAACTCGTCAACCGGCGCAGGACGGGTCAGGCCCGCGGCAGGCATAAATAGAACAATGGCAAGGATCGCAGCCTGAAGGCAAAGAGGGCCAACCGCGCGAAGCGATCTGAATAAACTGCGCATCCGAAATAATCCTTCAAGAAGGAGGGCGAAAGAGAGGTCGAAAAGAAGCCCCCACCCGTAAACCGGGCAGGGGCAGCTTGCCGGTTCAGTTACTGATCGACTTGCACAGTGAACTCGAGGCGGGCAAAGCCGCCGGGCAGAACCGTGCCATGCGCGCTGGAGATCGCGCTGGTCGTGGCAGTTGCAGTCCCGGTTCCAGGGAACACCGTCTCATCGCAGCTTCCGCCGCAATCGGTGATCGAGGTATAGGCCGGCGCGGCGTCCGAGATGGTGACGGAGGTGGCATCAGCCGTTCCGGTGTTCTCGGCTTCGATCATGTAGCGGATGCATTGACCCGGATCGACATCCTGACGGTTCTTGGTAAAGGTCCCGACCGTCCCATCGCAATTCGCATCGACGTATTGATACTTGGTCAACGTCATGTCGCCCGAGATGATCACGATGCGATCTTCCACGTCGTTGTCGGCCGTCGTGGCATCGGTCCCGCCACTGGAATTCAGTGACGACGCCAGCGTCAAGGTACTGGTTTCCGACACACCGACGGTCGAGGTTGAAGGTGTCTGCACCCGATAGATGACTGTGATCTGGTCGCCGATGGCCAAACCGTTCACCCCTGCGGAAATACCGTCGGTGAGGTCATCAAAGTTGTCGATGACCGGTTCGCCAGCGTCGATCACGCCGTTGCCGTTCTGGTCCCAGAACAAGGCACCGGAAAAGTTGGTCAGCCCCGTGTCGGTGATGGCCCCTTCGGTGATCGCCACGTTCCCGTTGTTCGAGATCGTGTGCAGCAGATCGACGATCCCGCCGGGCGCGGCCTGAACGGTTTGATCCTCGATGATGCCGACGTCATAGACCTCGCTCACGGTGACCTGGTTGACGATCCGGTCGGATTGACCCGAAACCGCGCTTTCGACCTTGATGTCGATCAGCGTATCACCCGGCAAGGCAGTCTCGGCGGGCAGAATTGTCACCGTGATGGGGACCGAGGATCCAGCAGGAATCGTGCCGGTGTTGCTGATCAACGTGCCAGCGGCATCGCGATATTCGACTGTCCAGCCCGGCGGCAGGGCAGCATCCAGAGACAGGTTGTAGCTGTCGGAAACTGGCCCGTTGTTCTCTACGATCATGTCGTAGGTAACAGGCACGCCGGGGTCCGTCGTGCTGGTGATCCAGGGGGCGCCGCCATTGGTCGGCGCAGCATCCGAACCTTCGAGGCCGAGCTCGTCATTCTCAAGATCGACGCTGGAAGCCAGCACCTCACCGGTGAACTCCGCGGTTGCGACGTCCGAGACGCCCGAGGCGTCCGAGGTCGTCGTCAAGGTCGCTGTGTAATTGGTCGTCGCGGTCGGTACGAGATCCGTGGGCAAGGTCGCGAGCAAGGTTACCTTTGTGCTCGCCCCGATCGCCAGGGGGCCGACCGACCCGATCACCGGGGTGACACCATCCGCGCCGACGATCCGGAACGTCGTGCCGGATGGATAGTCATCGTTACTCACCGCCACGGTCAGACTGTCGGCCCTGTTCGAATTGTTGGTCAGCACGAATTCCTGCCGGATTGTCGCGCCTTGATAGACGTCTCCGGTTTCTGTCACGACATCGTTCTGCGCCGCATCGTCATCGGTGGCCGAGGTGATGGCCCCATTAGCGCTGCCGTCCGCATTGATCGCCGTATCCGCGATCGCGACCGAGAACTGGTTGTCGACCACGATCGAAGCGGTATTCGAGGGGGGGAACGCTGTCCCGTCGACATCCTGCGTCGCGACGTTGGTGATCTTGCCTGCGTTCGCTGCGCTGTCCACGCGGGCCTGGAATGTCACGCTTCCCGACCGGCCGGAACCGACGGAGGAGATGGTGAAATTCACGGTCTGCGTGTCGTCAAAGTCCCAGGTGATCGTCTCGCTGGAGCCGTTGGTCGCATCGGTCACCGTCGAACCGTTGTCATCATCTAGCGGAACGGCAGAGTCCGACCATCGTGCGGAGCCCTGAACATAGTTCAGCCCGGCGTCGAGGATATCCTGAACCGCGTAGTTGTTCGCAGCCGCCAGACCGGTGCTGGAATAGGTCAGAGTGATCGTCACCGTATCACCCGCATCGATCACATTCGGATCCCCGGCAGATGAGGCATCCGCGACCATCGACTTCACCAATTCCATGATCGCATCGGTGGAAATCGTCAGCGTATCGGTGTTGGTCGACTGGATGGTGCCGTCCAATTGCGACACGGACAGGACCGTGATCGTATCAGACCCGGTCGCGGTGGATGGAACTGTCGCTTCGATCACGACGCCGAATTGCTCACCGGGGGCGAGGGTCGGCGTTTCTGTCAGCACGGTCGCACTATCGGCGACGCCGTCCATATCGGCATCGGGGTAGAACACCAGCTGCGACGTGTTGAGCGTCCCGCTGTCGTCTTCGGTCGCCGACAGGTTAAAGGCGTCCGGCCCGTTCCCTTCGTTGGTGATGATGTGAGGCAGGAAGGCCTTGCCGCCCGCCGCAATGGATTCGGTATTGTCGGACGTCAGGGTGACACCGGCGACCTGCTGCACCACGGTTTCGACCGTGTTCGAGGTCACCGTGACAGTGTCACCGGCGGAATTTGTATAGGTGGCAACCGCTTGGTTACCGATGACCGACCCGGCTTCGGGCGCGGCGGCATAGGCGGCCGCGCCGAGCACGGAACAGACCGCTATCGCGCTCGTCGAGCGGCGGAAGGACGACGGAAGTTTCACAAGTAGAATCCTTGTTCAGGGAAAATTGGGAAGGGATTGCGCGGCGGCTTAATTGACCTTGACGCGGTAGGTGTTCAGCGCGGATTCACCCGCGGCCAAGGGTTCCGAAAAGCTCCACCTGACGGCGGCGACTTCGGCTTCGGGCAGCGGTTCTTCAGCCAGCGTCCCGTCCGGTTGACGGACCTTTCGAACCGCGGGCAGTTGGGCCCATTCCAGGCCATCCAGCTCCGGGTCCATCTCTGCCTGAACCTCGAAGGTCGCCGGCACGTTGCTGCTTTGGGTGCCGAAGGTGATCGTCACACCCGCCGGCACCGGCGCTGCGATGACGAGGCCCGACATCGCGTCCTCCGACTGGTTTTCGTGGCGGATTTCATAGTGGATCGTTTCACCGGGCTTGACCGATTTGCGCGCGACCAACTGCTCTTCGCCGTCGGGTTCAACCTCGACGATCTGGAAGGAAAACTGACTGTCCAGAGAATTGGCAAGGGCCGGATTGGCGAGACACAGCAGCCCAAGCGCCGCAGCCGAGGCGCGCCATGCGGCAAGCGTCGGGCGTGAGCCGCCGCGCGACCTGACAAGATGTTTATCGACGCGGGCGGAGCGTCCTGTTGATCCGGTCGGACTGGAACACGACTGGCGTCCGGGCGCTGACAGGCAGACAGGATCGTCGGAGAGAGAGAAAATCGACATTGGCATTGCTTTCCACGGTTATCAAAATGGTTGAGCGGTGCCGGTGGTATATGTTCAGGGTATAAGTCATTGATTAACAGTATCAATTTTCATAATTAGAATGCGGTGTAATTCCCCTCGACGCCCTGGCCTGAGGAGGTGACATTCCCCGAAAATCCATGAAAATCCGGGGGCTGGACGATCTCCACCCCCCTGAAATTGATACAGAGACTTTTAATGATCGCGCCGAATTCGGGCCCTCGGACATGACCCTCCGGGCCTTTCATTAGGTTTTGGACGAAAAGCGAAGGCGCGCTAACTCTACTCCAGTCAGCCAAAACGGATCGATCAACGGGCCGCCATGGGCCTAATTGACCGCGCGTCAGTTCTTTGAAACGCGCCAATCGACTCTTGACTCTGAATCGACCGCGCGACTGACTATCGGAGGATAGGGAGGATGAAATGACCAAAATTTCAATGAAAATCAACGGGAAACCTGTCACGAAGGAGGTCGAGGGGCGCACGCTTCTGGTGACTTTCCTGCGCGAAGACCAGCATCTGACAGGCACCCACATCGGATGCGACACCTCTCAATGCGGGGCGTGTACGGTCCATGTCGACGGCAAGCAGGTCAAAGCCTGCTCCATGTTTGCGATAGAGGCGGACGGCGCCGAGGTCGGCACGATCGAAGGGCAAGCCAACGCCGATGGATCGCTGAACCGCATCCAGCAAGCGTTTCAGGATCACCACGGGTTGCAATGCGGATTCTGCACGCCGGGGATGGTGATGGCTGCCGCCTCGCTGCTGGAGGCGAACCCCTCCCCGACCGAAGCCGACGTCCGATCCCACCTTCAGGGCAACATCTGTCGCTGCACCGGGTATCACAACATCGTCAAGGCGATCATGGCCGCGTCCGGTCAGGACGTCAGCGCCATCGCGGCGGAATAAGAGTTATAAGGGAGGATATCCAATGCCCAAAGATACCGGAATTGGCGCACCCACCAAGCGCCGCGAAGACATTCGTTTCCTGACTGGCAAGGGCCGGTACAGCGACGACATCAAAACCTACGGCCAGGCGGCAGCGGTCTTTGCGCGCTCCACCGTGGCCAACGGGATCATCAAATCCATCGACACCTCCGCGGCCGAAGGCATGCCCGGTGTCCTCGCGGTCTTTACCGGCGAGGATTTCGTCGAGGTCGGCGGCAACCCCGCCGGTTGGCTCATCAACAGCCGTGACGGCGAACCGATGAAGGAGCCCAAGCGCCCGGTTCTCGCCCATGGCAAGGTCCGCCACGTCGGCGACGCCTATGCCGCCGTCATCGCAGAGACCGAAGCCGAGGCCCGCGACGCCGCAGAAGCCATCGAGATCGATATCGAAGAGCTGCCCGCCGTCGTCGACATGAAACAGGCGTTGAGCGGCACGACCTATGTGCACGACGAAATCGGCACCAACCAATGCTTTGACTGGGGCTGGATCGAGGATAACCGCGCCGCGACCGATGAGGCGATCAAGGGCGCGCACCACGTCACCACCCTTGAGCTGGTCAACAACCGTCTGGTCCCCAACGCGATGGAGCCGCGCTGCTCCATCGGTGAATATCGCGCGGCGAACGACGAATACACCCTGCACACCACCAGCCAGAATCCGCATCTGACGCGGTTGCTCATCTCGGCATTTGTGATGGGGATCCCCGAGAACAAGCTGACGGTGATCGCACCGGATGTCGGCGGGGGCTTTGGCTCAAAAATCTACCACTACGGCGAAGAGGCGCTGGTCCTCGCGGCGTCCAAGCGGATCGGTCGTCCGGTCAAATGGACCTCCGACCGGAACGAGGCTTTCCTGACCGACGCCCATGGCCGCGACCACGTCACCAAGATCGAATTGGCGATGGATGCGGATGGCAAGTTTCTGGCCTTCCGTACCGAGACGCACGCCAATGTCGGCGCGTATCTCTCGAACTTCGCCACCGCCACGCCGACGTTCCTACATGGCACGCTGATGGCCGGAAACTATACGGTGCCGAATGTTTATGTGAACGTGAAGGCTGTCTTTACCAATACCGCGCCCGTTGATGCCTATCGCGGTGCCGGTCGGCCCGAAGCGACCTATTCGCTGGAACGCGTCATCGACAAGGCCGCCCGTGAAATCGGCATGGATCCGATCGAACTGCGGCGCAAGAATTTCATCCAGCCCGATCAATATCCCTACGCCTCCGCCGCCGGTCTGGAATATGACAGCGGCAATTACGACGCGCTGATGGACCAGATGGAAAAGGTCGCGGACAAGGCCGGCTTTGCCGCGCGGCGCAAGGAAAGCGAGGCCAAGGGGCTGTGGCGCGGTTTCGGCGTCAACGCCTATATCGAGGCCTGCGGTATCGCGCCCTCCAACCTCGTCGGTCAGTTGGGCAGCCGCGTCGGCCTTTACGACGCCGCCACGGTCCGGGTGAATGCGACAGGCAACCTCTCGGTCATGGTCGGGGCGCACAGCCATGGTCAGGGTCATGAGACCGCCTTCCCCCAGATCGTCGGTGATATGCTCGGGATAGACCCTGCGACCATCGACATCGTGCATGGCGACACGTCCAAGATCCCCTTCGGGATGGGCACCTACGGCTCGCGGTCGCTGGCGGTCTGCGGCTCTGCCATCGTGCGGGCCACTGAAAAGGTCATCGACAAGGCCAAGAAGATCGCCGCGCATATGATGGAATCCGCGCCCGAGGATATCGAACTGAAGGATGGCAACTTCACCGTCGCCGGCACTGACAAATCGGTCTCCTTCGGCGAAGTGGCGCTCAAGGCCTACATTCCGCACGATTTCCCGCTGGAAAACATCGAACCGGGGCTGGAGGAAACAGCGTTTTACGACCCCGCGAACTTCACCTATCCCTCCGGCGCCTATTGCTGCGAGGTCGAGGTCGACCCCAAGACCGGCAAGGTCCGGGTCGACCGGATGACGGCGGTGGACGATTTCGGCAACGTCATCAACCCGATGATCGTGACCGGCCAGGTCCACGGCGGTTTGGGTCAGGGCATCGGGCAGGCCCTGCTGGAGAACACCACCTATGACGAGAACGGCCAGCTTCTGACCGCGAGCTACATGGATTACGCCATGCCGCGCGCCGACGACCTGCCGTTCTATACGGTGGATCACAGCCAGGGCACGCCCTGCACGCATAACCCGCTTGGCGTGAAAGGCTGCGGTGAGGCGGGGGCCATCGGCTCTCCTCCGACCGTGGTCAATGCTGTGATCGACGCCATCCAGTCGGGCGGCGTCAACGTCACCCATATCGACATGCCTGTCAGCCCGCACCGCGTGTGGGATGCCATTCAGAACGCCTAGGAGGACCGGATCATGTATGCATTCGAATTTGAACGCCCCACGACCATCGCCGAGGCTGTCGCCGCCTTGGGGGATGAGGACGCCCAGCCGCTTTCGGGTGGTCAGACCCTGATCCCGACGCTCAGGGCGCGACTCGCGATGCCGTCAACGCTCGTCAGTCTCGCTGGTGTCGAGGAGATGAAAGGCATCCGTCAGGAGGGCAATTCCCTCTGGATCGGTGGGGCGAGCGTGCACGCAGATGTCTGCGAGGCCACGCGGTCCAGCTATCCCGGTCTGTCGGGATTGGTGGGCAAGATCGGCGACCCGGCGGTGCGCAATCGCGGCACCATCGGGGGCTCCATCGCCAACAACGACCCGGCGGCCTGCTATCCCGCCGCCGCCCTGGCCTCGGGCGGGACCATCGTCACGAACGCACGCGAAGTGGCCGCCGATGACTTCTTCCTCGGTATGTTCACCACGGCCCTGGAAGAGGGCGAAATCGTCACCGCCGTCAAGCTGCCGATCCCCGAGGCGTCGAATTACCAGAAGTTCGAACAGCCCGCCTCACGCTTCCCCCTTGTCGGCGTCTTTGTCGCCAAACACGCCGACGGCGTGCGCGTCGCGATCACCGGGGCGTCCAACAACGGCGTCTTCCGCTGGACAGAGGCCGAGACGGCCCTGTCGTCGAACTTCTCCGCCGACGCGATCGAGGGGATGAAGGCCAGCGCGGATGACCTGATCGCGGACCTGCACGGCTCCGCCGCCTATCGCGCGCACCTCATCGGGGTGCTGACGCAGCGCGCTGTCGAGGCCGCAAGCTAAGCCGCGCGCATGGACACAGGAAGGCCCCGCCCCGGCGGGGTCTTCGATCACTCGGCCGCCCTCTGATCGTCCGGGCACGGACAGCCCCGGAATGCGTCACCAAGGATCAGTCGTTTGGGATGTTACCGCAGGCCCTCACGCGCGATCTGTTCGGCCAATTGCCGGACCGCGACGCCACGGGCGGCGGCGATAACCCTCGCCCCCTCCCCCACGATCGGGACGGTGATCGAGAACAGGCCCGACCGACCGCCAATGCCACTATCCGGTGCCACGTAATAGTGGCCCGACAGTTGGAACCCGCCGATCACGTCCGCCAGCATCTCCTCCACACGAACGTCGACCTGCGCCGCCGCCCGATCCAGGAAGGGCCAGGGTTCCGCCGCGACCTGCGCGCGCGTCATCTGTCCCAACAAACGCGAAAGCTCCAGGGTGATGGCCCGTGACGGCTCATCCGCCCAAAGCAGGGTCTTTTCCGACACGATGGCGCCATCCGCATCCCGCGTCGCGATCTCCTCTGACGCAGCATAGGTCGGCAGCGAGATTTCGCGAATTTCCAGACTGCCGTATTTGCTTGCGATGCGCGGCGCCGCCTCTTCGGCCAATGGCGAGGGCACGGCGTATCGCGTGGTGGTGCCTCCGCACCCGGCGAGGGCGGCGGTGAAAGTGAGCAGGATAGCAGCGCGGAGGGTCATATCATCGTCCAAACAGCAGCGAATTGGGGTTTCGTTCAAGGGCACGCGCCAAAGCAGAGACCGCCCCCGCCGCACGCTGCACTTCTCGCAGCGCAGAGGCAAGGTCGCGTCCGATCCCGCTGTTCGCATCATAGCCGGCGATCGTTCCGCTGGTCCGGGTCAGGACCGTCCGGACCTGATCCAGAACCGCCGGCAACCTGCGCGCGACGTCGGCCAACGTATCCGCGGCCACACGCGCGGAATCAAAGGTGGCGTTCACATTGGCAACCACCCCGCCCTCACGCAATTCCGTCAGGACGCGGCGCAGCTCTTGCAAGGCGTCGCCCAGGTTTTCCGGCAGCTCGCGGGCGCCCTGGGTATCCAGAATCGCCGTGGCGCTGGTCATCAGCTCGGAGAGGTCGACCGACAACTGGTCGAGCGGCACGGTTTCGGCCTTGGCCGCGATCGCATTCAAACGGTCGATCAACGCGGGCACCTCGTCAAAGGCTGCGGAGACATCCGTCGCCGCGATCCGGGTCGAATCGAGCGCGGAGACAAGGCTCTCCGTCACGCCCTTTTCGCGTGCGTCGCTCAATAGCGCGTCCACCTCGGCGAGGGAGGCAACCAGCGCAGCGGGCAGCGCCTGGGTCGAATCCGACGTGACAAATGTCCGAACATCAGCGGCCAGGCCGGTGATTTCGCTCGTCATGTCCTCCAACGGCAGGGCCTGGGCCTTGCGCGACACCTCGTCGATGGAGGCGATCAGCTCCGGCAAACCCACGGTCGCCTCGCTCACCCCGTTCGCGGCGTCCCTCGCTGCATCGACAGCGGCCAGAACCCGACCGGCGGCGTCCTCTTCGTTGAGCTGCGCGACAAGGGTCTGCAATTCAGCCACCACGGCGGCGACCCGACCGGGCAAGGCCTGGATGTCTTCGGAGCCGATGACATTGCGCGCCTCCTGAACGGCGGCCTGCAAATCGGCGATGGTTGCGCGCACATCAGCAGGAATGGCCCGAATGTCCGGGCTGCCGGACAGGCGGCTGAGATTGTCCATCAACCCGATGGCACTGTTGAGCAATTCCTCGATCGGCAAGGCGTTGATCCGCTCGAACACCCCCTCGGCGGTAGCGGTAACATCCGCGATATCGCTCTCGGTCGTCGGGATCATCGGGTTCGGCTCGCGCGTGGTGTCCAGGGTGACGCCCGGTTCGGTCCGCCCGTCGATCATCACCAACTCAACCTTCAACCCACCGGTGAGGATAGAGGCGGTCGCCAGGCGGGCGCGCATGCCTTCCAGCACCCGCTCTTTCAGGAAATCGAGGGCGTCCTGCTTGCCCGCCTCACCCTCCAGTCCCAGCCGTCCGGGCCGGATGGAAAGCGTCGCGGCCAGACGCACCCGATTATCACCGAACCGCGCCTTGTCGACGATGCCGTTCAACGATGTCACACGCCCGACGCGCACGCCCCCCAGATCGACCGGCGCATCGACGGCCAGCCCCGACACGTTATCGCTAAAGACCGCCGTCAGATCGAGGCTCCGCCCCTCTTCCTCACTGAACAGGCTGGATCGCGCGACGCCCTCGTCGGGGTAGACGAGAAAGCTGTCGCCGTCCTTGGCCGGCTCCCCACCCGAAACAACGGTGCGAAACGTGACACCCCCCGACACCAGCGAGGCCACGGAGGAAAAATCGATCGTCGCCCCCCCCGGCCCCAGCGAAAAGCTAAATCCGGAGGCGTCCCAGAATCGCGTGGCCGTCGAAATCAGGCGGTCGTGCGGGGCGTAGATGATCGCGTCTGCCTCCACCGCGTTGCCGTCTTCGGTGATGGTTGCGTTGCCGATCCGCCCGACTTCGAGCCCCTGATAAACGATGGGGGCCTTTTCGGTGAGGGTCGCATCGGCGGCGGCGCGCAGACGCAAGGTCAGCCCCTTTTGGCCCGCCGGGGACAGCGGTGCATCGTCGCTGCCGTCATGGCGCTTTTGCAGACCCTGAGGCTCGGTATCCCAGACGCCGTGGATGTAGACCCCGGACAACACCGTCTCCAGTCCGGAAATGCCCTGCGCGGAAATCTCGGGGCGCACCACATAGAACTGCGCGCCGTCATCGACGAAATCGGCAACGGATTTGTCCAGACGAACGCCGACCAGCACCCTGTCGAGCGTTTCGGTAAACGCCATGGTTTCGACCAGCCCGACCGCCACGTCGCGATAGCGCAGCTCCGTCTGGCCCACGGCCACGCCCGAGGCGTTCTCGAACGATATCTCGATAAGAGGACCGCGCTCCGCATAGCTTTGCCATGCCACGGCCAGCGCGATCACCAGCGCGACAATGGGGATGATCCAGACCACGGACGCCCGCTGAAGGAAACTGCGCCGTGCGGGTTGCACCGGCACATCGGGGGGGCTGTCGCTCACGCAGTCACTCCGTTCGGGTTGCTCGGGTTGACGGAAGGTTGGGTTGTTGCGTCGTCACTATCGGCATCCCAGATCAATCGGCTGTCAAAGCTCTGTGCCGACAGCATGGTGAAAATCACGGATAGCGCGAAAAACAGACTGGCGACACCCGGCGCGATAGACGCCAGAGCGCCAAGTTGCACCAGCGACGACAGAATCGCCACCACAAAGACGTCGATCATCGACCAGCGACCGATATATTCCACCACTTCAAACAATTGCTGCCGACGCGCGCTGGACAATCGGCTGCCCTGCCGCACGCCAAGCGCAAGGCTCGCCACCGCAATGAACTTGCCAATCGGAATCAGAACCGACGCGGCGATGATAACCAGCGCGATGCCATAATTGCCATGCTGCGCCAGTTCGACCGCCCCGCCGACAATCGTGTTGTCCTGTGTCGAAACCAGCGTGCGCGTGACCAGCATCGGGTAGAGGTTGGCCGGGATATAGCACATCATGCCAACGATCCACCACGCCCAGACCTTTTGCAGACTGGTGGTGTCGCGCGATTGCATCCGATGGCCGCAGCGCCCGCAGGTGGGCGTGCCCCCCGGCCAGACGCGGGTGCAGCGGCGACAGGCGACCAGGCCCATCTCGCGGGCGCTTTTCACTTTTCCAGCGATTTCCATACCGAGTACCTGCACATGAAATTATCCTGAACCATCATCAGCACCACCAGCGCTCCGAACATCCAGAACGCCGGGCCAAAAGAGACATCCGCCAGATCCGCCACCTTGATCAGCGCCACCGCGCAGCCGAGCACGAAGATCTCCGCCATCGACCAGGGGCGCAACGCTTCGGAGATGCGAAACGCCCGCAGCGCGCCGGGAAAGGCCGGCCGGTCCCAGACCACCGGCCCCAGAACGTAGATCACCAGCAAGGCGCGCGCGATCGGGATAAAGACGATAAGCGCCGCGACCGCCAGCGTCAAAAGGATCAAGAGACCCGAGGACGAAAAGGCCAGTGCCGCATCCAACACGGAACTTCGGTTCGCGACCCCCGCCGCCTTGATGCTGAGAAAGGGAAAGACCGTTGCAGCCACGATCAGGATCAGCACCGCCAGCGCCATGGCGATGATCTGTTTCCCGGCGCGACGGCGCGGCGCGATCAGCACTGTGTGACAGCGGCCACAGACCGCGCGTTCCCCCATCTTGGGTTCGCTGACATGATAGACCGCATCGCAATGCGGGCAGGCGATCAGCTCTTCGAGGCGCGTGCTCATTCTGCACCGCAGCGCAGGTGAGCGCCCGCAGGGGCGAGGCGTAAAAAGAAGTCGGCACAGAGTTGCAAGCAGGGTGTCTCCGCAGAGGCGCGGTTGAGGCAGCAGCGCCGCGCGGTCGCTACAGGCGCTAAGTATATCGTTCCTGGCGGGCGTCTACCACCGGACACGTCATTTGTGATCTCGGCTGCCTTAAATCCTCGCTCTTCCCGGTGTCGCTTCCCCTTATCCCTCGGGTCCGGATCGCGCGACACGAGGGATAAGAAAACGCGTCCGGAGAGGCGGGGGTATTTGGTAAGCATCTGATATCCCTGTGATATCTATGATGTTGCCAGTTGGAAATCAGGATTTGCCAGAGCCGCGCTCCTGAAGGAAAGTCTCAACGGCATAGCGGAGGGCAAGGTCCGGCAGATCACGGTCGAACTCCAGCTGGATTCGCCTGCCCTTGCGACGCATCTGCACGCCGCTCTCCCCGGATTTGGTGGCAAAAACCTTGTCGGCAGCCTGACGCTCTTTCGGAGGCTGCGCAACCGATTTCAACCGCGCCAAAACCTTGGGGACGGGCAAGAGAGCCCCCTGCCCCGCCCTTGCCGCCGCCTGTTCGGACGCGATCCGGTCCGCTTCGATCAGAACGGCATCTTCGGCCTCGGGGCTCGCCATCAGCGGTCGCAGGGTGCGCGCATGCAGCTCCTTGATATCGCGGAGCGTGGGAAACGCCGCAACGATGCGCGCGTCCAGCCGGGCCAATTGCAGATAGCGCGACAGCCAACCGGGCGAGACTTGCAGCCGCTCGGCCATCAGACTTTGCTTGCCGCCGTAATAATATTCGACCGCGCGAGCATAATCCTGCGCCCGCTCGAAATCCGAGATGTCTTCGCGATCCCGGTTCTCGATATCGGCAAGGCGAAAGGCCTCTTCGTCGGTCAACACCCGCTCTTCGATCAGGTACTGAAACTTGGGGTAGTTATTGGCGCGCAACCAGGTGATCGCAAAGTGGCGCCGCGCCCCGCAGATCACCTCATATTCAGCGCCCTCCCCCGCCGTGCGGCGACGCACGATGGCGGGAAACTCCTGCTGACCCTGACTGAGGATGCCGTCGATCAAATCGCGGCAGTTCTCTTCGTTCAGCAGATCATAGGCCCGATTGTGACGCTCCCACATCACACAGGTCGCGGGATCGACCAGACGCAGAACCTTCTCCTGACGCTCGCCGCTGACATGCTCAGCCATGGAGTTGGAGCGTTTGAGAAAACGGGCACCGGCGCGATCCCGCGTCGGCGCCGCCTCGCCCAGGTCTTTCAGAACATCGTCGAACACCGCATCATGTCGCTTGCTCACAGGATACCTTCCTTTCTCAACGCCGCGTGATGGCTGGGCCATGTCTTGCGGATCAGGGTTTCCACCTCGCGCCCCACGGCATCCAGATATACCCTGCATCGCTTGTGCGTCTCGGTTCTGGTCGCGGGCCCGGTGATTTCATAGACCGTCATCAGGTTCGCGGTGGCATTGTCGATCTCGGCGGAATCCTTCAGGACCGCTTGCATGAGGTCATGGGGGAAGACCGCCTCCATCACTCGTTTGATCGCTTGGTGCGCGCTCTTCTGATCATTCATCTTGGTGGTTAGGATCTTAACAAAATGATACCCTCGCGCACCGCCATGCTCGGCAAGCTCGTTCAACGTGTTCCCCATCATCTTGAGGAAATGCGCGGTCGAGCCGAAATCAATGTTGTTCGGCGGCGCCGGTATCACCAGCGCATTGGCCGCGCGCAACACCGATAGGGAAATCATCCCGAGGGCAGGCGGCGGGTCAAGCAGGATGATGTCGAACTGGTCGGAAATCGTCTCTATTCCCTGCCGTAGTCTATCCAGGACAAAGCTCTGTTCGCGTGCCATCCGGGCGGCAAATTCATATTCCGCATCATATAGCCCGAGGTTGGCGGGGATCATCGCGATGCCCGGCCAGTAGGTCGCCCGCAGCGCGTAATGCAGCGACGCCGGGCCGCCATGGCGAAAGAACGGATAAAGTGTATCTTCCTCTTCATCCACGTCGACATCCGGGTTCAGCCCGAAAATGGAGGTCGTCGACCCCTGGCTGTCGCAGTCGATCACGCAAACCCGGTAGCCGCGCATCGCTAGATATTGCGCCAGATGCACGACAACGGTGGATTTGCCGACCCCTCCCTTAAAGTTCTGAACCGCGAGAACCGTGGCCGGATCGCCTTTGGCGCGATGCGGCAGCGTGCCAAAGACCTGCCGCATCCGGTTCACATCCTCCAGGCTATAGCCCGCGCGGCGCCCGGTTTCGGGGGATTTCTCGGGTTCCGGCAGTCGGCCATCCGCCTCGGCATCGCGAATGGCCTTTTCCGAGCGCCCGACCATCTCTGACGCGGTGCGCACATTGAACCGCAGGGCCAGCGATTTCTGCGCGCCTGGTGAATAAATCCGCTCGCGCAGCCGAGTGATCACGGTGTCTGCCCGCAATGCCAGCCCATCGATATCTTCGAGGGTGACGGGAAAATTCTCTTCGTCTGTCATCTCTGCCCTGCCTGTCATTTTCGCATAGAATGCCTGTGCGGGCGACTCGCCTCAAGTGCGAAGTTTTGTATGCTTTGGCTTAATAACCGAAAGTGACCCCTTTGGGCGCCAAATTCGGGAGGATGAGGGTGGCCTAATCAAAGTTCGGAATTGAGAGGCTGGAGATCCTTGTCTGTCCCCAAAATGTAACGGGAGGGTGGAAGAGGGGGCTGGCTGAACCAGAGGCGACCTGAAAATCAGAAAAATCTATATCAAACCCCTCTCTATTCTTAGTTCTTGGATTCATATGTTCGTCGTTCTCAATCCCTTTCTAAACAGAGCAAAAATGGCGGTTTAGACTACATTTCGGGACGGGTTCGCTTACGCTTCGGGTGGTGTGACACTACCTATTGGGATGGCTGTGGATACATTTTGCACAGGTTAGACTTACATATCGGGCAGGGTGGTAAACCTCGAATCGGGGTGGTCGAAAAAACCATGTAAAGCAGGGCTCTGCGAATCGTTATCCGAATCGACCCCTCGATCACGGCTTACTTTTCGGGTGCGGGCTCTCACCGCGAGTCACTTGCCCGCTTACATGAGTTGCGTTACAAATGTAAGAAAATCAGGTATGGACCCGAGCAGCATGGCCAAACCATCCACACGTTATCGCACCGTCGATGCACGGCCAAGCAAGGAGTCCCTGGTCAAGCCGGGGGAATTGGTCGACCTGATCGAGGTCACTCCGCTGACGCTGACGGATCGTCGCATTTACAACCAGTTGCTGGAGAATGCCTGGGAGGCGATCGACAAGCCGGTGCTCCATGTCATCGCCAAGGCCGATCTCAGGGGGTCGCATAATTCCAATGACCGGATTGGCGAATCGATTGAACGGCTGATGTCGGCGATTGTCCGGGTCGAGGCGGTCTGGGACGGGCAGGCGGCGATCGAACGTGTGCAGCTTCTCGGAGGGAATTTGGAGATGTCGCGTGCGGACGGGCTCTTTGAATATGAGATTCCGCCACGACTGCGCAAGATCATTTCGAACTCCACGATCTTTGCGCGGTTGCAGCGGGAAGTGATGTTCGCGCTGAGTTCAAAATATGCGCTCACCCTCTATGAAATGGTGCAGAAGCGCGGCAACTTGCGGTGGCGCTCTTCCGAGAAATTCTCACTCGACGCATTGCGAGGTGTGCTGGGTGTTCCCAAGGGCAAGCTGACATCATGGTCTAACCTGCGCTTGAGAGCCGTGGATCCCGCCGTTTCGGAAGTGTCCGCTCTGTCCGATTACATGGTCGAAATCCTGCCGATCAAGACCGGTCGCAGCGTGACTCATGTTGAGCTGAAATGGTGGCGCAAGGACGGGGAGGCCACGGGCAAAGCGGAGCGCGCGTTGCAATTCGCCTCGCCCGGTCGACATGCAAAAGCAAAGGGAACGGCCGAAGAGCTCGCTTCGCCGAAACCGCGCCCCGACTGGTTGACCCGGCGCGGCGCTGCCTTGCGCACAGAGACATATGAGACGGCGAAGCTGCGCCATCCGGGCTACGACATCTACTACGTCGAAGGTGAGTGGCGCGCCTGGGCCGCGACCAAAGAACCAGCAGCGGACCCGGATCGAGCTTTCCTTGCCTTTTTTCGCAAGTTCGCGGATGCCAATCCGATCTGATTTTCTAACTCTTTGAGCAGGGGGACTTTTTCGCTTCGTTGCCAGTTGGCAATTTCGTGTTCCGCCAAAGAGCGCCCTTTACGCCAGCCGCCCGAGTGGCGTCGCCGTTTACAGCGTCGGGCCGGCGGGATAGGACAGGGGAAAGAGATCACATTGGACCCGTTATGACCCACGCTGCGCAGCCGACACAAGACGCCCTGACCTTCCCGTTCGAGACCGTGCCCGAGTTCGAAGTGCCCGTCGAAATTGCCGAGGGCATACTTTGGGTGCGTTTGCCTTTGCCCTTCTCGCTGGACCACGTCAATATTTACTTTGTTCGGGACGGCGACGGTTGGGCAGTCATCGACACCGGCCTCAAGACCAAGGATTCCATCGCGGCCTGGGAACGCGTGCTGCGTGACGTGCTGAAGGGTGACAAGATTACGCGTGTTATCGCGACACATGCGCATCCTGATCATATCGGCATGGCCGGCTGGCTGTGCGAGAGGTTCGACGTGCCTTTGCTGACGAGCCTATCTTCCTATGCCGACAGCCGCCTGATTTCCCAGGGGCCGAACAAGGCCAGCTCGCGGCAGTACTTTGACTTCTACGTCAGCCACGGGATGACCGCGGAGGGGGCGGGCGTCGTGGCGATACGGGGCAATGAGTATCTGCAACTCGTCCATACCCTGCCGAACTCGTATCACAGGTTGGTCCGGGCCGACGTGCTCAACATCGGGGGGCGCGAGTTTCGGGTGCTGACGGGGGAGGGGCACGCGGCAGAGCAAGTCATGCTTTATTGTCACGACGAGGGTTTGCTGTTCGCCGCCGATCAGGTGCTGGAGCGGATTTCACCGAATGTCAGCGTCTCGGCGATGGACCCGAATGGCGACCCGCTGGGCCATTTCCTGCGGAGTCTGCGCCAATTGCGTCAGGATATTCCCGCCGATGTTCTCGTCCTGCCGGGGCATCGTCGACCCTTTTACGGATTGCACACCCGTGCCGCAGAGCTGGAAGCGCACCACGAGTTGCGCTGTGATCTGATCCGCGAGGCCTGCACCGCCGCGCCGCAGACCGTGGCCGATCTGGTTCCGGTGATGTTCGCGCGCAAGCTGGATGCGCACCAAATGAGCTTTGCCTTCACTGAGGCGCTGGCCCACGTCAACCGGTTGGTGCGGCGAGGAGAGCTGGTGGCGGATGAAAAGGACGGCTTGCTGGCGCATCGCACCGCTGGCGTTTGACGGGTCGCTTGAATCGCCCAACCTTATGCTGGGCGTAGGGCGTAGGGCGATGGGGCAGGGGGCTGTATAGGTCGTCGCGCGGCTGGGCTCGGTTACGAATCGGACACCTGTTGGAGGGCATCACCTGCAACTGGCAAATCTCGCATGGCGTGTCGTGTCGTCACCCTGTCCTGATACGGGGCCAGGGATCGCCTTATCACAATGGTATTGAGCTTTTCCCGAACCGCGGCTAATAATCTAACGATTGTTAGAAACGCGAGAGGCCCCGCTCCATGACCGCCCCCCTGGAGAAGCTAAAAATCATCGAGTTTGGTCACGTCATTGCCGCCCCGCTGGCCTCCGCCTTGCTCTCGGACTTTGGCGCGGACATTATCAAGATCGAATCCCCCGGCCGCACCGACATGGTGCGCGAATTGGGGCCAAAGGCCGAAGACGGGGTCGGGGTCTGGTGGAAGACCCTGGGGCGAAACAAGAAGATCCTGAGCCTTGATTGGAAATCGGATGAAGGCCGGACGATCCTGCGCAGTCTCGTCGAGAAGGCCGATGTGCTGACCGAAAATTTCCGCCCCGGTGTCTTGGAGCGCTCGGGGCTTGGGCCGGAGGTTCTGCATGAATGGAACCCGGACCTCGTTATTTTGCGGATATCGGGCTACGGCCAGGATGGGCCCATGCGCGACGTGCCCGCCTTTGGCCGTGCGGCCGAGGCGATGAGCGGCTTGGCGCATCTGACCGGTTTTCCCGACGGTCCGCCGATGCATCCGGGCTTTCCCGCCGCCGACAGCACCACCGGTCTGATGGGGGCCTTGGGGATCATGATGGCGCTTTTCGCGCGCGAAAAGGGCTATGCCCGTGGACAGGTCATCGACCTTGCGGTCTTTGAGGCGCTCTTGCGATTGATGGATTATCCTGTGCCCGCCTTGACCGGGGCAAAGCTATCGCCGCAGCGCAACGGGTTGCGCCAGCCGATGGATTTTGCGCCCGGCGGCATGTTCCGAACCTCGGACGGGGTGTGGCTGACGGTCTCGGCGGGGAGCGCAGAAACCGCGCAACGCCTGCTGCGCGCCATCGGCGGAGACGAATTGGCCGAGGATCCGCGCTTTGCCACATTGGCAACCATGTCGCAGAACATGGCCGTGGTCTTTGACGCCATCAACGATTTCGTCACGCAGCGCACCCTTGCCGAGGTCGAGGTGGAATTCGCGCGGCATGATGCGATTGCCTCGCGTGTCCTGAGCGTCGAGGAGGTCGCGTCGAACGAGCAGGTGCTTCACCGGAAGGACATCGTGTCGGTCGAGGGCGAGGAGACGAAGGTCATCGGACCGGTCCCGCATATGAGCGCCACGCCGGGCAATTTTCGATGGCTCGGGCGTGGACCCGGCGCAGATAGCCGGGAAATTCTGCGCGAACTCGGTTATGACGATGCTGGCATTGCCCGGCTGCAAGAGGCGGGCCTTGTAGGCCTATCAGAGGAGGAAGAGTGACCATGACGTTTCGTATGACACCCGATCAGCAAGAAATCCGCGAACAGATCCTGCGGATCTGTGCCCAGTTTGACGATGAGTACTGGTTGGAAAAGGATAGCAAGGGCGGCTTTCCCCATGACCTCCACCGCGCGCTGGCCGATGGCGGCTGGCTGGGCATTGCCATGTCCGAAGAGGTCGGGGGCGCCGGGCTGGGGATCACCGAAGCGACGATCATGATGCAGGCGATTGCGGAATCGGGTGCGGGTGCCAGCGGCGCCTCGGCCATTCACATGAATATCTTCGGTCTCAATCCTGTGGTGAAGTTCGGCACCGATGAGCAGCGGGCAAGAATGCTGACCCCTTTGATCGCGGGCGATGAGAAATCGTGTTTTGCCGTCACCGAACCGACGACCGGGCTGGATACCACCAAGCTCAAGACCATGGCGGTTCGCCAGGGTGACAGATACGTCGTGCATGGCCAGAAGGTCTGGATTTCGACCGCGCAGGTCGCGGACAAGATGCTGCTGTTGGCGCGGACCACGCGCCTGGAGGATGTCACTGATCCGACGCAAGGGCTGAGCCTGTTCTATACCGACCTGGATCGCACCTTTGTCGATGTCCGCGAGATCGACAAGATGGGCCGCAAGGCGGTCGATTCGAACGAGGTCTTCATCGACGGCCTGCCTATCCCGGCCGAGGACCTGATCGGGGAAGAGGGCCAGGGGTTCCGTCAGATCCTGCACGGCCTCAACCCTGAGCGTATCCTGATCGCCGGGGAGTGTATCGGGATCGCGCGCAATGCCCTGCAACGCGCAGCGCAATACGCCAAGGAGCGGGTCGTCTTTTCCCGACCCATCGGACAGAATCAGGGCGTCCAACATCCCTTGGCACGGGCCTGGGCCCGCGTGGAATCCGCCAATCTGATGGTGATGCATGCCGCCGCGCTTTACGATGCGGGCGAGTCCTGCGGGGTGGAGGCGAATTCGGCGAAACTATTGGCCGCGGATGCCGCCGTCGAAGCGACCGAAGTGGCCCAGATAACCTTTGGGGGATTCGGTTATGCCAAGGAGTATCACGTCGAAAGGTTGGTCCGAGAGGCTCTTTTGTTCAGAATTGTCCCCGTGACCCCGCAATTGTTGCTATCTTTTATTGCAGAAAAGGCGTTAGGACTTCCAAAGTCCTATTGATCCAGGGTTTGGCGGTTGTGGGGAGCAACTCTGGCCTTGATAGGTTTTCTAACGCGTGTTAGATTATAAATAATTGCCCCGAATGGGGAACAGGGAGGAGGCGTAATGGATAATACGCAATTTGGCTCGTCGAGAGATGAGCTGAGAACGAAGACGACTGTTTTTTCTAACGATTTGTTCGCGGGAAAGACAGTCATCGTCACCGGTGCCGGTGGGGGGTTGGGTCTGGCGATTGCCGCCCTGTTTGCCCGACTGGGTGCGAATCTCGCGATCAATGGCCGTAACGAAGAGAAGCTGGAATCTGCGGCGGAATATCTGCGCAGTTTCGGAGGCAAGGTCCTGGCTGTCCCGATGTCGATCCGGGACAATGACCAGGTCGTTGCCTTTATCGACCAGGTGAGCGGCGAATACGGGTCCATCGACGTGTTGGTCAACAACGCGGGTGGGCAGTATCCACAAGCGGCACTGGATTTTTCGGCCAAGGGCTGGAACGCTGTGATCGATACCAATCTCAACGGAACTTGGTGGATGATGCAGGCGATTGCGCGGCATTGGGTGGCGCGCAAGGAGCCCGGCTCGATCGTCAACATCGTGGCGGATATCTGGCGTGGTATGCCCGGAATCGCGCATACCTGCGCGGCGCGTGCGGGGGTCATCTACCTGTCCAAGAGCGTCGCCGTGGAATGGGCGCCGAACAAGATACGGGTCAACTGCGTGGCGCCGGGCTGCTGTGAGAGCAATGGCTTTCACAATTATCCCGACGAAGGCGCGCAGACTTTTCAGGATTCCAATCCTATGCGGCATGCCGGAGACGAATGGGATGTCGCCGAAGGCGTTGTCTACATGGCGGCCTCTTCTGGCAAATTCGTGACTGGCGAAGTTCTGAACATCGATGGCGGGCAGCAGATGTGGGGCGACCCATGGCCAACTGGCCGACCGGATTATTTCCGCATTTCCTGACGCTCGGAGCAGATTTTGGGGACTAAAGAGAGTTGATGACGACAGCAAACAAATCAGCAAATGCTCAACCCGGCGGCAAGCCGATCCTTGAGTGCATCGGCATCGAACGCAGGTTCGGTGGCATCACGGCCGTGACGGGCGTGGACCTCGCTATTCAACCGGGAGAGATTTTTGGTCTCGTCGGTCCGAACGGGAGCGGCAAGACGACGCTCACGAACGCGATTACCGGGTTCTATCCGCCAAACGTGGGAAAAGTCCGATTGGACGGCAATGACATCACGGGCACCTCGCCCTACAAGGTGGCAAAGCTCGGCGTGGCCCGGACCTTCCAGAACCTCGCCCTGTTCAACGGGATGAGCGTCTTGGACAACATCCTCCTTGGGCGGCATATTCATATGAACCCAGGCGTGTTGCGCACCGCCCTTTACTGGTGGGCCGGGCGACCCGAAGAGATCGAGAACCGGAAGGTTGTGGAGGAAGTGATCGAGTTCCTTCAGCTCGAAAGCATCCGGCATGAGATGGTCGACGGGCTGCCTATCGGCCTGAAGAAACGGGTGGAGCTGGCACGGGCCCTGGTGGCCGAGCCGCAGATGCTGATCCTCGATGAGCCGATGGCCGGCATGAACCAGGAAGAGAAGGGCTACATGTCCCGCTTTATCCTGGATGCAAGGGCCGAGCGCGGCGTGAGCGTTCTGCTGATCGAACATCATATGGATGTCATCATCGGTATTTGCGACCGGATGCTTGCGCTGAACTACGGCGAAATGATCGCCAGCGGCATTCCTCGGGAAGTTGTGAAAGATCCTCGCGTTATCGAGGCATATATCGGAGGGTCCCATGGCTGACGGAGCAAAAGTGCATTCTTCCACTGACGAAACGATCGGCGGATTGCTGGCGCGGAACGCGTCGCAATACGGCTCCGACATCGCGCTTCGCGAAAAAGAGCGCGGTATCTGGAAGGAGACGACCTGGGCCGAATATGCGGACGAAATCACCGCCTGTGCCGCCGGGCTCGAAGCCTTGGGCGTCGGGCCGGGAAAGGCCGTGCTGATCCTGGGGGACAACCGTGCGCGCCTTTACGCAGGCATCCTCGCGACCTCGCTGTTGCGGGCCTATCCGATGCCGGCCTATCCGGGTGCGACACTGGGTGAGTTGCAGCATTTCCTCGGCGAAGTCGAAATCGTCGCCGCCATTGCGGAAGATCAGGAGCAGGTCGACAAGATCCTCGAAGTTCGCGGTGCGGGCGCACGTGGCATCGGTCACATCATCTATGATGAGACACGCGGCCTCGGTGACTATGAGGACGCGGGGCTGATGTCCTGGGATGATCTGATTGCGAAGGGCAAGCAGGATCTCGAGAAGAACCCCAACCGTCGTGAAGAGCTGCTGAGCCGGGGCAAAGCCGACGATCCGGCGATCTTCATGCACTCGTCCGGGACCACCGGCGCGCCGAAGGGGATCGTTCTGAGCCAGAAGAACGTTCTGGCCGCCGCGCGCAACGGTTTCGCTGCGGGCGCGTTCGACAAGCAGGAAGAGGTTCTGGCCTATCTTCCGATGGCCTGGGTCGGTGACTACGCTATCACCGTGGCCGCGGCGCTGTCGCTGCGTTTCACCGTCAGTGTGCCGGAGCGTCAGGAAACGGTCGTTCGGGACATGCGGGAAATCGCGCCGACGTTCTATCTGGCCGCGCCGCGAAGCTGGGATCAGATGCTGACGACCATTCAGGTCGGCATGGAAAATTCCACCAGGTTGAAGAAGAAGCTCTACCATTTCTTCATGGATCGCGCGATTGCCTCGGAAACCCGCAAGTTGAACGGCAAGAGCGGTGGCATGCTGGAGCCTTTGGGCCGGTTGCTCGGTGAGGCGATCATCTTTGGCCCGATCAAGGACCAATTCGGCATGAGCCGGTTGAAGAACGCCTTTACCGGCGGCGAGGCGATCGGCGAGGACACCTTTGTCTTTTACCGCGCCCTGGGGATCAAGTTGCGGCAGTTCTACGGTCAGACCGAGAACAGCGCCATCAACGCCCTGCAGTCTCCGTCCGAGGTGCGCTTGCACACCGTCGGGACCCCGGTTCCGGGTGTCGAGGTGAAGATCGCCGACGATGGCGAGATCCTCGTGAAGTCGGACAGTGTGTTCAGCGGCTACTTCAACAAGCCGGAAGCGTCCGCGGAGGCCCTGCAAGACGGGTGGCTGCATAGCGGCGACGCCGGCTATCTGGAAGAAAACGGCCAACTTGTGGTTCTGGGGCGTGTCTCCGAAGTCATGTATACGGGCAGTGGCGAACGCTACGTCCCCAACTACATCGAGAACCGCCTGAAGTTCAGCCCGTACATCAAGGACGCCGCCGTTGTCGGCGCTGGTCTGGACGAGCTGACCGCAATGGTCTGTGTCGATTTCGAAGCGGTCGGTCACTGGGCCGAGGTGAACGGGGTTCCGTATGTGTCTTATGCGGATTTGTCCCAGCGCGAAGAGGTCAGCGAATTGCTTCGCGAAGCCTTTGAGCGGGTCAACAAGGTCGTGACCGAGCCACTGCAGCTCAAGCGCTTTGTCAGTCTGCCGAAAGAATTCGACCCGGACGACGGTGAAATCACCCGGACCAGGAAACTGCGTCGGAAGGTGGTTGAAGAACGCTACGGCGACGTCATCGCGTCACTTTATAACGGTTCAAAAGAAGTCCATGTCAGCGCGCTAGTGACTTACGAAACCGGGGAAACAGGGAAGGTCGATAGAGTCCTTCCCGTCAGGGAGGTGTAAATGGACTGGGTCTTTCTTACAGAGCTTGCAATTAATGGCGCATTGACAGGCTTGTTGTATTCGCTTTTCGCCATTGGCATTGTGCTAATCTACAAGGCGTCTTCTGTGCCTAATCTCGCGCAGGGCGGTCTGACGATGTTGGGGGCCTACGTGGTCCTGGCCTTGTCGCATGACGCGGGGCTGCCGCTGTGGCTGGCCATCCCGCTAGCCGCGGTCATCATGTTCGGCCTCGGGTTCGGGATCGAGCGGGTCGCATTGCGTCGCCTGGCCGGTCGTCCGGTTGTCATGATCCTGATGCTGACGCTGGGGCTGGATATCTTCCTGCGCGGCATGACGCTGGCGGTCTGGGGCGGGACATCGCGTTCGGTCGAACTGGGGGTCAGCTATGAGCCGTTCTTCCTGGGCGACATCTTTGTCAGCCGTATCCACCTGGTCGGTGCCGGCGTGGCGCTGGCCCTGTTCGCGGCCTTCATGGTCTTTTTCCGAAGCCGGACGGGTATCAAGCTGCGCGCCATCGCGGATGACTACATGGCCTCCTGGTCGGTCGGTATTTCGGTCGAACGCGGGGTCGGCTTGTCCTGGGCGCTGGCATCGGTCGTGGCGGTTGCCGCGGGTGTCATCTGGGGCGAGATTCAGGGCGTCGACCAAGCCTTGTCGCTGCTGCTTCTCAAAGGGTTGACGGTGGCCGTTCTCGGCGGTCTCGACAGTATCCTTGGCGCGATCATTGCCGGCATCATTCTTGGCATTGTCGAAAACGTGGGCGCCGATTTCCTGGACCCGCTGGTCGGGGGCGGAAGCCGCGAACTCATCGTCGCCGCAGTTCTCATTCTTACGGTTATGATCCGTCCGCATGGATTGTTCGGCCGTCATGACATCGAAAGGGTCTAAACGATGTTCTATCGACTTTCAGGTGTCTACCGCGTCAACTACGTTTCGGACGGCCGTATGTTCAAGGTGCCGGCGGACCGGAACCTTGCGGTGGTCTTTCTTTTCCTTGGGTTGGCGGCGCCGTTCATCGTTCCGTCGCTTTACCTCAACAGCTACATGCTGCCCTGGTTGATCTGGACGGCTGCGGCCCTCGGGCTCAACCTGGTGACGGGGTGGGCCGGTCAGCTTCACCTCGGCTATGCCGCGGTCATGGCGGTCGGGGCGTATTCGGCAATCCACGCCGCGCGCTTTGGCCTTCCCTGGGAAATCGCCCTGGTCATTGGCGGGCTGGCCTCTTCGGTGATCGGGAGCCTCTTTGCCTTTGCCGCGTTGCGGGTGAAAGGTCTCTACCTCGCGCTCACGACTCTGGCGATGCAGTTTGTCATGGATTGGGTGCTGACCCACTCTCCGGCGATCTCGGGCGGTTCGCACGCCTCGCTGCAAGCTCCGACGCTGGAGCTGCTGGGACAGGAAATCGTCTCGGACACGGGCTATTACTATGTCGCCTTCGGGTGGTGTGTGCTTGTGACGATCTTCATGTTGAACCTCAAGCGCACCGGACTGGGCCGTGCCCTCGTGGCGGTC
This sequence comes from Pseudooceanicola sp., assembly GCA_002709085.1. Classification (GTDB taxonomy): domain Bacteria; phylum Pseudomonadota; class Alphaproteobacteria; order Rhodobacterales; family Rhodobacteraceae; genus Pseudooceanicola. The sequence goes on from PAPR01000037.1 coordinate 93,068, forward strand.
CGGGAAAAGGACTATGCCGCGGCGATCCTTGGTGTGAACAGTTTCTACTACAAGATCCTGGCCTTCGCGACCTCGTCCTTCATTGCGGGCGTCAGTGGCGCCTTGCTTGTCGCCACGTTCTTCTTTCTCGCCGCGCCGGAACAATTCTCGGTGAACGTGTCGATCCAGGTGCTCGCGATGGTGATCATTGGCGGTCTCGCCAGTGTCATCGGGTCCTATTTCGGCGTCGCCCTGATCCTGCTTGTTCCGGGTCTGGTGAATGGCGTCGTTACCTCCGCAAGCCAAGCCCTTGGCATGCAAGTCAATGTCGAAACGCTCGCCCATATTCCGAATGCGGTCTATGGCGCATTGATTGTCGTTATTCTTTTGATTGAACCGCTGGGTTTGGGAAAGCTCTACGGGAATATCAGGGATTATCTGATGGTCTGGCCCTTCGATCAGCTGAGGAAATAAACAGAAATGTCGATACAAAACAAATCGGATGCCCAGCCCATTCTGTCGATGAACAGTGTCGAGGTGCTCTATGATAACGTCATCATGGCGGTCAAAGGTGTGTCGGTCCAGGTTCCCAAGGGCTCAATGGTTGCTCTCTTGGGATCGAACGGGGCGGGCAAGAGCACCACGCTCAAGGCGATCAGCGGTCTGCTGAAAGCCGAGCGCGGGCGCATCAGCCGGGGCGAAATCAAGTTCGAGGGCGAGGACATCACCGAAATGCTCGCCCAGCACAGGGTGGAGATGGGAATCTGCCACGTCATCGAAGGACGGCGTGTCTTTGAACATCTCACCCCGGACGAGAACCTGACGGCCGCCGCGCCCAAGGGGATGTCCAGGTCGAAGCTGAACACGGAAAAGGAACGGATTTACAATCATTTCCCCCGTCTCGCGGAGCGTCGTAATTCCGCCTCGGGGTACCTGTCTGGCGGGGAGCAGCAGATGCTCGCCATCGGGCGGGCGCTGGTGACCCAGCCGAGCCTTTTGATGCTGGACGAACCAAGTCTTGGTCTCGCCCCGTTCCTGGTGGACGAGATCTTTGGCATCATCAAACGGATCAGCACCGAGGACGGCATGTCCGTCCTGCTGGTCGAACAGAACGCCCTCGCCGCACTGGAGATCGTGTCCGAAGGCTATCTGATCGAGAATGGTCGCGTTGTCATGCACGGCACTGCCGAGGCATTGAAGTCCAACTCGGATATCCAGGAGTTCTACCTTGGCGGAGGGGAAGAAACCGATTTCCACAACGTCAAACATTACAGTCGGCGTAAGCGCTGGTTGAGCTAAGATGATCAGAAGAATCATTTAGGGAGGAATTAAATGATGCGAGTGACTAAAACGATTGCCGCGCTTTCAATGGTGGGCGGCCTTATGGCCGGCACGCAGGCGCTGGCGGACCCATTCAAGATTGGCGTCTGTTACGACCTGAGCAAGGCTTATACCTTTGCGACACCGCAAATCGCGCAGGCGGCACAGGATTTGGCCAAGATCGTGAATATGGAAGGTGGAATTGGCGGCGAGCCAGTGGAAGTGATCGTGCGCGACCACGGCAACGAACCGCAGCGTGGCATCGAATGCTATTCCAAGCTGAGCCGTGAGGGCGTCTTTGTCTTTGACACACTGTCCACGCCGGTCTCCCTCGCCGTCCTTCCGCGCGCCATGGAAGACGAAAATATCCTGATGCAATCCCTCGTCGGTCGTGCCGATGCGGTGGACGGTACCGTCTTTGATTGGGTCTATCCGGTGGGTCCGACCTATTGGGGCCAGGCCGCGAATGACATTGGCTACATCAAGCAAGTGCACGACGGTGATCTGAGCGGCGTCAAGGTCGGTTTCATCTACTTTGACTATCCGTTTGGCCAAGAGCCCATCGAAATTCTCGAAACCCTGGCGGAAAAGGAAGGTTTTGAGCTGATGCTCTATCCGATCCCGCTACCGGGTAGCGATCAGGCGGGCGCATGGTCCAAGATGCGTCGCGATCAGCCCGATCACGTGATTTCATGGATGCTGGGTGGCGCGCATGTTGTCGCCGCGAAGGAAATGGCGCGGAACCGCATCCCGATGGAAAAATACATCGCGGTGAACTGGCTGAACGAGGTCGATATCGCCAACATCGGCAATGAGGCTGCTATCGGCCTGAAGCGCGGTACCAACGTCGTCGGTGGCCTGGATGTGCCGCTGCGTCAGAAGATGATGACCGAGCTTTACGACAAGGGCGAGGGCTCGGGCCCGATCGTGAAGACGGAAGACGTTTTCTATAACACCGGGCTTGCGATGTATTCGATCATGTTCGAAGCGGCTCGCAAGGCCGCGGAGATCGATGGCATGCCGATCACCGCCCAGTCCTACAAGAAGGGTCTGGAATCGCTCGAAGGGTATGACGCGGACGGGCTGATGGCTCCGATTACCGTGACGGCCGATGACCATGGTGGCGGTGGTAAAACGCGCATCGAGATGTGGGATGGGGAAACCTGGGTTCCGCAAACCGACTGGATCGCGGACTACAAAGATATTGTGTGGGATGTCGTTAAGGAAAGTTCTTCCAAATACGGGAACTAAGACGCCGCGCCATCTTGCCAGTTCGGTGGGATGGCGCGCGTGACACCCCGATGACATCTGTAAAATTGAACGAAAGAGAGAGAAGAAATGAAAGCTAAACAAATTATCAACGCGGCGGCCCTGTCTGTCGCCCTGGCAGCGGGGGGCGCGGTGACAACCGCGCAAGCGCAGTCGGATGAACCGATCCGCTTCGGTCTCTGCTTTGACCTCAGCAAATCCTATACGTTCATTTCGCCCCAGGTGGCCCAGGCTGCCCAGGATCTTGCGATGCATGTCAACGCAAGTGGCGGCATCGATGGCCATCCGATCGAGATGGTCGTCAAGGATCACGGCAACGAGCCGCAGCGCGGCGTGGAATGCTATGAGCAGTTGAAGCGTGACGGCGTTTTCATCTTCAACTTCCTGTCCACACCCGTCACCAACGCGGTTCTGCCGCGCGTGATGAAGGATGAAAACATCCTGATGCAATCCTTCGTGGGTCGTGGCGACGCGGTCGATGGCGAAGTGTTCGAATGGGTCTTCCCGATCGGTCCGACCTATTGGCAGCAAGCCGCCAACGACATTGCCTACATCAAGTCGCAGTTCGAAGGCGATTTCAGCGATGCCAAGATCGGCTTTATCTATCTTGACTATCCCTTCGGTCAGGAACCGATCGAGATCCTCAAGACCCTCGCCGAGAAGGAAGGCTTTGAGCTGGAACTTTACCCCGTGCCGCTGCCCGGTTCCGACCAAGCCGGCGCATGGAGCAAGATCCGTCGCGACAAGCCCGACTATGTGATCAGCTGGCTTCTGGCTGGCGGGCACGTCGTCGCCTCCAAGGAGATGCGTCGTAACCGCTTCCCGATTGATCGTTACCTGTCATCCAACTGGCTGAACGAAGTCGATATCGCGAATATCGGCGCCGAAGAAGCCACTGGCATCCTGCGCGGAACAAACGTTGCCGGCGGTCAGGAAGTGCCGATCGTCAAGACGATGCTGGACACGATCTATGCCGAAGGCAAAGGCAGCGGTCCTGAAAGCTCGGTCCGGGATGTGTACTACAACACCGGCCTCGCGATCTATTCCTCCGGGATCGAAGCCGCACGCATCGCCGTCGAGAATGACGGTTGGCCCCTGACGCCCGAAAGCATGAAGGCAGCCTATGAATCGCTGTCCGGCTATGACGGCAACGGCCTGATGGCGCCGCTGACAGTGACTGGCGAAGATCACGGCGGTGGCGGCAAGACGCGCATCGAACAGTGGGACGGCGAGACCTGGGTTCCGCTGACCGACTGGAGCGCCGATTACCTCGACGTTGTGTGGGAAGTGATAGAGGAAAGCTCCTCCAAGTTCACCGTCGATTGATCCAGACCTCTCCCGCGGCCAAGGGGTCGCGGGAGATTTCCAAATGCCTAAATCCCTATTTTCGAACTCTACGAGGCAGGTACCATGAACCCCATTGAAGTGACTATCGAGGACGGTATCGCGACCGTCAGCATCAACCGGCCCGAGCGCAAGAACGCGTTGTCCGTGGCCGCAACCAATGGGTTGGCGGATGCCTGGGACCAGATCGAAGCCGATGACAACGTCCGCGTGGCCATTCTGACCTCGGCCGACTGCGGCGTGTTCAGCGCCGGGCTCGATCTGAAGGAGGCCGCGCAGATCGCCCAGGAAGAGGGCGTCGATATCCTGTCCAAGATGCGTGACCCGTTCCATGAAACCATGCGCAGCTGCAAGAAGCCGATCATCGCGGCCATGACCGGTTCGCTGATGGCCGGTGGCATGATGCTGACGTTGAACAGCGATCTCCGGGTCGGTCTCAAGGGCACCAAGGTGGGCATCACCGAAGTCAACATCGGTCGCGGATCGCCCTGGGCCTCACCGGCGCTGTCGATGCTGCCGCAGCCGATCCTCATGGAAATCCTGCTGACCGGTGAGTTGATGCCGATCGAGCGCCTGCATGAGTATGGCTTTACCAACTACCTTGAGGATACACCCGATGCGGTGCGTGCGCGGGCTCTCAAGCTGGCGAAGCGGATTTCGAGCGTGGCACCCTTGTCGGTTGTCGCGGCCAAGGGTGGCGTGCGTGCCACCATGGACCTCGGCTGCGCCGCCGGTATGAAGGAAGGCCAGCGACTGCACGAGGTGGTCTATTCCAGCAATGACGCCATCGAAGGCCCCAAGGCCTTTGCCGAAAAGCGTGCTCCGGTCTGGACCGGAACCTGAGGGAGAGCGACATGAGCGAACTGATGCGCCTGGACAGGGACGGCTCTGTCGGTATCTTGCGGTTTCTTCAAACGGCGAAACGCAATCCTTACAGCATAGCCTTTGTCGACGCGCTCATTGATTGTCTGCGCGAGGCGGATCAGGACGATTCAATCCGGGCTGTGGTCATGACCGGGGGCGAACATTTCAGCAGCGGCGGGGACCTGGTCGGTTTTCAGGACGAAGTCGCCAAGGGGGCCCGCGCAACCTCCGAGATGATCGACCGTGTTCATGACGGGGGCCGCGCCGCCTATCAGTTTCGTAAACCGCTGATTTCAGCCGTGCGCGGCGTCGCCTTTGGCGCCGGTCTGAGCCTTGCCTTGTCCGCCGATATCGTCGTCGCCGCCGAGGATGCCCGGTTGTGCGAAGTCTTTGCACGGGTCGGCGGATGTCCAGACACCGGGTCGAGCTGGCTGCTGCAGCAGCGGGCTGGCGCGGGCGTGGCGCGGATGCTGGTTCTGACGGGCCGCGAGATCGACGGGCGCACCGCGAGGGAGCTGAACGTCGTGGAAGACTGCGTCCCGGCTGATGAGGTCGAGGCGCGCGCGCTGGAAATCGCCCGCGAAATCGCGGCCCATCCGATGTTCGGGGTGCAGTCGGCAAAACGGGTGATGCGCTCTGCCGCTGAAAGCAGCTACCTCGAAGCGCTGGATATCGAGCGTGACGCGCAGACGGTCTTGCTGGCAGCGCATGATTTTCCAGAAGCGATGCGGGCCTTTTCGCAAAAGCGCAAGCCCGAGTTCCAGGACCGTTGATCGGTCCCGCCGGGAGGTGATCCGGCCCTGTGCCTATCCCGAAGGGCCCGCGAAACGCGGGCCTTTTTCGTGCAGCTGGGCGGCCTGAGCCAGCGGCCAGCAACGCCTGGGGGAGATCAGCGGTTTGAATATGACGCTGCGTCCAAACCCGCGTGTGATGCGTTGATATAAAACATAACGCTTGTTAGATTTTCGCAACCGAACCAACTTCTAAGGGTCCACAAAATGTCTTTGATCAAGAATTCACCGTCCTGGGTGTCCGATGAACACAAGATGTTCGCCGACACCACACGCAAGCTGTTCGAGGCCGAGATGGCACCGAATGTGGAAAAATGGGCCGAGCAGGGAATCGTCGACCGTGAGTTCTGGACAACGGTAGGCCAGCAAGGCGTCATGGGGGGCTCGATCGCGGAGGAATACGGCGGCTTTGGCGGCGGCGTCGCGTTTGATGCCATCACCATTTACGAGCAGGGCCGCGTCGGTGACAGCGGTTGGGGCTATGGCATCCAGTCCATCGTGATCCATTATCTCAATGCCTATGGCAGCGAGGATCAAAAGAAGAAATGGTTGCCGAAATTGATCAGCGGCGAAAGTGTCGCCGCGATTGCCATGACGGAGCCGGGGACTGGTTCGGACCTGCAGAACGTTCAAACCTACGCCGAGCAGGACGGAAATCACTACAAGATCAACGGCTCGAAGATCTTTATCACCAACGGGCATACCGCTGATCTTGTCGTCGTCGTTGCCAAGACGGATCGCGCGGCAGGGGCCAAGGGCGTGTCGCTGATCGTTCTGGAAACCGAAGGGGCCGAGGGATTTCGCCGGGGCCGTAACCTCAACAAGCTGGGCATGAAGGGCTCGGACACCGCAGAGCTGTTCTTTGAGGACGTGCGGGTGCCCACGGCTAACCTGCTGGGCCCGGAGGCGGGGCAGGGGTTCTACCAACTGATGAAGCAACTCCCCTGGGAGCGGCTGCTGATCGGCATTACCGCGCTGGGCTTTATCGACTTTGCCATCGCGGAAACGGTCAAATACGTTCAGGAACGCAAGGCGTTCGGTAGTCGGATCATGGATTTTCAGAATACGCGGTTCAAGCTGGCGGAATGCAAGACAAAGGCCGAATTGCTGCGCAGTTTCGTGAATGACGGGATTGCCCGGCTTGAAGCGGGCGAGCTTGATGCCGCCACCGCGTCGATGGCGAAATGGTGGGGCAGCCAGACCCAGAACGAAGTCATGCACGAATGCCTGCAACTGCACGGCGGCTACGGCTTTATGATGGAATACCCGATTGCGCGCCTCTACGCCGACAGCCGGGTTCAGATGATCTACGGCGGTACCAATGAAATCATGAAGGAATTGATCGCGCGGTCGCTGGATACCTGATCGCAGCGGGTTCAGTCACCGTCCGGGCCGAGGATCTCCTCGGTGTGCTCTCCCAACTTGGGGGCCGGGCGGTGATCGTGCCGGGCCGGGGTCGCGGAAAAGCGGACGGGCGGTCTGGTGGTCCAGATCGCTCCTTCGGAGGGGTGTTCGACCTGCTGGAAAAAGCCCGTCGCCACCAGATGCGGGTCGTTGGGCAGATCCGCCAGATTGCGGACCGGCATGGCGGGGATGTCGACCGTTTCCATCAGGTCGACCCATTCCTGCGTGCTTCGCGTCAGGGCGATCTGCGCCACCATGTCATAGAGCGCGCCGATATTGCGACTGCGGGCCTCCATGTTGGTGACCCAAGGGTGTTCGACCATGTCATCGCGCCCGACGGCCCCGAAGAATCGCGCCCATTGCAGGTTGGTATAGGGCAGGATCGTGATGAAGCCGTCCATTGTCTGCACGGGGCGACGGTGGGGCACCAGCATCCGCGAATAGCCGAAATCCTTGGGCACATCATCGAATGTGGCGCCGTCGAGATGCTCGGTCAGCAGAAAGGCCGTCAGCGTTTCGAACATAGGCACCTCGACGTGCTGGGCCTGGCCCGTGCGTTCGCGGTGAAACAGCGCCGCCATGACGGCATAGGCCGTGGTCACGCCGCCCAGCTTGTCGGCGAGGACGGTCGGGGAATAGTCGGGCTTTGCGTCGGCGTCGCGAAGGCTGGGCAGGCTGGCGAGCCCCGAGACCGACTGAACGATGTCATCAAAGGCGGGTTTCGAGGCGTAGGGTCCGTCCTGCCCATAGCCGGTCGCGGCAACCGTGATCAGGTTCGGATTTTCGCGTTGCAGCGTTTCGGGATCGAGGGACAGGCGGGCAAGGGCGGCGGGCCGGACGCTGGAGATCATCACATCGGCATCCAACAGCAGCTTGCGCAGGCGCGCGCGGCCGGTGTCTGTCTTGAGATCGAGTACCACGCTGCGCTTGTTGCGGTTCGAGCCGAGAAAGGCCGCCCCCATCATCGAATTGCGGGCGGGCTGCACCTGGCGGAGCAGATCGCCCTCGGGGCTTTCGATCTTGATCACATCGGCGCCCAGATCGCCCAGCATCTGCGTCGCAAGCGGGCCGAATATGATCGAGGTCAGGTCGATGATTTTCACACCGTCCATGATACCTGGTTTTCGTGCCTCGGTCATCTTTGCCCCTTTGCTGTCCTAGGCCTGTCTTGCGAACTCCGCGCGGATCGCCGCGCCTTGCGAATCAAGGGCGGGGCTTGGGCCCAGGGTCGTCTCGCCGCCGCTGCGCCGGATCGGAGGCATCGGTACGTTGATCTCACCCGAAGCGGTGCCAACCGCGGACCGGTCAAGCTGCGGGTGCCCCGACAGGGCGGCCACATCGTTCACCGCCCCCGATGCGATGCCTGCCGCGTCGAGCCGCTTCAGCATCTCAGCGCGGTCATGAGAACCGAATTCTGCCTTGATGAGCACTTCGAGATCAGCCTTGTTTTCCAATCGCGATGTATTGTCGTGAAAGCGGGGGTCATTGGCAAGGTCGGCGTCATTCAGGATATGCTCGCAGAAGCGGGTCCATTCGCCGGAGTGCTGGACCGTGATAACGACCAGCTCGCCATCGCCGCATTCGAAGGCGCCATAGGGGCAGATCACCGTATGGTTCAGCCCGACGCGCGGCGTCGCCTTGTTCAGGTAGTCGTGATAGAGCAGGGGCACCGCCATCCAGTCGGCCATCACGTCGAACATCGCAACCGAAACGCCGCGCCCCTTGCCGGTTTGGTCCCGTTCCACAAGGGCTTCGCAGATGCCGGCGTGGGCGGTCATGCCAGTCGCGATATCGCAGACCGAGACGCCGACCCTGCCGGGTCCGTCCGGTGTGCCGGTCACAGAGGCCAGGCCGCTTTCGCATTGCACCAGCAGGTCATAGGCCTTGGCGTTGCGCATGGGCCCGTCTTCGCCGTAGCCGGTGATATCGCAGGTCACGAGGCGCGGAAACATTTCCCGCAGGGAGGCGGAATCGAGCCCGATCTTGGCCAGCGCACCGGGCAGAAGGTTCTGAATAAACACATCCGCGTTTTTTAGCATGTTCAGCAGGATGTCGCGGTCCTCATCGGCCTTGATATCCAGCGCGACTGATTCCTTGCCCCGGTTCAGCCATGTAAAGTAGGCGCTTTCGCCATTCGCAGCCCGGTCGTAAGCGCGCGCGAAGTCGCCAACGCCCTTGCGTTCGATCTTGATCACGCGCGCCCCGGCGTCGGCCAGTCGCGATGAACAGAACGGGGCCGCAACGGCCTGTTCCAGTGCGACGACAAGCTTACCGGAGAGTGGGCCTGAGTTGATACCTGACATTGATTTTCTCGCTGTTTGTTCTCACGGGCTTGACGAAAATCTAACATTCGTTAGAAACATTATCAACATTCAATCTGTGCCGATGCCAACCGAAGAGAGGCATATATGACAGCGTCCAGTGGACCAGACGCGACGTTCCGAGAGGCCCTCGCGAAGAACGAATTCCTGCTGCCCCAGTGCGATGATTGTGGGAAATTTCACTTTTTCCCCCGTGTGATGTGCCCGCATTGTCATGGCGCCGCGATAACTTGGAAGCCGGCCAGCGGCAAGGGTCGGGTCTATACCACAACCGTCGTGCGCCAGAAGGCTGAACGTGGCGGCGACTACAATGTCTGTGTCGTCGAGCTGGCGGAAGGTGTGCGAATGATGAGCCGGATCGAGGGGATCGAACCCGGTGACGTGACCATCGACATGGCCGTGCGCGCGATTATCGGGGAAGCCGAGGGGCAGCCCGCGATCCTGTTCCAGCCGGATGAGGGGTGAGACATGAGCAGTGATCTGCGAGGAAAATCCGCCATTGTGGGCACCGGCCACGCGGGCTTTGGCGAAGCGCACGGGCTGACGGCCTATGATGTCATGGCGCAATCCGCGCTGGCCGCGCTGGGCGATGCCGGGTTGAGGCTGTCGGATGTGGACGGGCTGTTCTGCACCATGATGGAAGACAGCATGCCGGCCTTGATGGCGGCGGAGTATCTGGGCATTCAGCCGCGCTTTGTCGATGGCACGATGTCGGGCGGGTCGTCCTTTGTGAACTATCTGACCTCCGCGACCATGGCGCTGGACGCCGGGCTGTGTGACGTCGCGCTGATTGTCTATGGTTCGAACCAGCGCACCGCCTCGGGCAGGCTGGTGACGGCCTCGCGCCCGCCGGCCTATGAGGCGATCTACAATCCGCGCTATCCGATTTCCGCCTATGCCATGGCGGCGGCGCGGCACATGCATGAATACGGCACCACCCGTGAGCAACTGGCCGATGTCGCCGTGGCCGCACGGGCCTGGGCGCAGCACAATCCCGAAGCCTTTGAGCGCGGCCCGCTGACCCGCGAGGACGTGCTGGGCGCGCGTATGGTGGGCGATCCGCTGACCGTGCGCGATTGCTGTCTGGTGACCGACGGCGGCGGCGCAATCGTGATGGTCCGGGCCGAGCGCGCCAAGGATTTCCCCAAGGCGCCGGTCTATGTGCTGGGCAGTGCGGCACAGAGTTCGCATCGTCAAATATCACAGATGAAGGATTTTACCGTCACCGCCGCGCGCGAGTCCGGCCAGCGCGCCTATGCGGCGGCGGGCGTTTCGGCCAAGGATATTCAGGCGGTCGAGCTCTATGATGCCTTTACTATCAACACGATCCTGTTTCTCGAAGACCTCGGATTCTGCGCCAAGGGCGAGGGCGGTGCCTTTGTCGAAGGCGGGCGCATCGCGCCGGAGGGCGCCTTGGCGGTGAACACCAATGGTGGGGGGCTCTCTTGTGTGCATCCCGGCATGTACGGTATTTTCACCGTGATCGAGGCCGCGCGGCAAATCCGTGGCGACGCGCCCGGTCTTCAGTTGAACAATGTCGATCTGGCGCTGGCACATGGCAACGGCGGTGTGCTGACCAGTCAGGTCACGGCAATCTTGGGATCACAAGCCACACTCTGAAAGCGATCAAGGGAGGAAAGATCATGCCATTGGATTTCGAAGCACTTTCAAACTGGGATTTCGAAGAGAACCAGCAAACGCTGACTGAGCGGGATACCATTCTGTACGCGCTCGGCCTGGGGTTCGGCGAGGATCCCACCGACAAGAAGGAGCTGGCCTTTGTCTATGAGGACAACCTCAAGGCGGTCCCCTCGATGCCCGTCATCCTGGGTTATCCCGGTTTTTGGCTGCGCAATCCCAAGACCGGGGTGAACTGGCAGAAGGTCCTGCACGGCGAGCAATGGCTGGACATCTACAAACCCCTGCCGGTGAAGGCTAACTTGATCGGGCGCAGCAAGATCGACTTCATCGCGGACAAGGGCGAAGGCAAGGGCGCGGTCATTTATCAAAGCCGTGACATTATCGACGTCGACAGCGGCGAGACGCTGGCGCGCGTGGCGATGTCGGCATTCTGCCGCGGCGACGGCGGTTTCGGCGGAGAGAACAAGGCCGGCCCTGCGCCCGCCACGTTGCCCGACCGTGCGCCGGATCATGTCTGCGATATCGAGACCCTGCCGCGTCAGGCGCTGATCTACCGGCTCAGCGGTGACATGAACCCGCTGCATGCCGACCCGGATGTGGCGCAATCGGTCGGCTTTGATCGCCCGATCCTGCATGGCCTTGCAACCTATGGTCTGGCGGCGCGCGCGATCCTCAAGAGCGTGCTCGACTACGATGCCTCGCGTCTGGTCGGATTGGATGTGCGGTTCTCGGCCCCGGTCTATCCCGGCGAAACCGTGCGTTTCGAGATCTGGGAAGAAGGCGGCGAAGCCCGTTTCCGCGCCTCGGTTCCGGCGCGCGACGTGTTGGTTCTGAACAACGGGGCCGCGCGTTTCGCGTGAGATAGGCATCATGGCACAGCCGCTAAAGGATATCCTGGTCCTGGATTTCAGCACTTTGCTGCCCGGACCGATGGCCACCCTGATGCTGGCTGAAGCCGGCGCCGAGGTGGTCAAGTTCGAGCGTCCCGTCACAGGCGAGGACGCGCGACATACGGACCCCAAGATCGAGGGGGAAAGCATCGGGTTTGCCGTCCTGAATCAAGGCAAGCGCTCGGTAGCTATCGACCTCAAGGCGCAGGACACCATGGATGTCCTGCGTCCCCTGCTCGAAAAGGCCGATGTGCTGGTCGAGCAGTTTCGCCCCGGTGTGATGGAGCGCCTTGGGCTGGGCTATGAGGCGGTGCGGGCGATCAACCCGGCGCTCATATATTGTTCGATCACCGGCTATGGTCAGACCGGCCCGAAAGCGTTGGCCGCGGGTCACGATCTGAACTACGTGGGCGACGCCGGAATCCTGTCGCTGAGCAGCGGGACCGAGGATAGCCCGACCATGCCCTTTGGCCTTGTCGCCGATATCGGTGGCGGAACCTACCCGGCGGTGGTGAACATCCTGCTGGCCCTGATCGCACGTCAGCAAAGCGGGCAGGGGACCCACCTTGATATCGCCATGGCAGAGGGTGCCTTCACCTTTGCCTATTGGGCCCATGCGCAGGGAGTTGTCGCCGGGCAGGATATCCAAAACGGCGGCAGCCGGGTGACAGGCGGGTTGGCGCGCTACCGGCTTTACACGGCTGCCGACGGGCGAAAGATCGCGGTCGGCGCCATCGAGGAAAAGTTCTGGCAAGCCTTCTGCGATGTGATTGATCAGCCTCAGGACCTGCGCGACGACCTGAGCGATCCAGAGACCTGCGCCGCCGAGGTCGCACGCCGTCTGGGCCGCGAACCGTCGACCCATTGGGGGCCCTTGTTGGTGGCGGCGGATTGCTGTTGCTCGGTCGTGAAGACCCCGGCTGAGGCTGCCCGTGACCCCCATTTCAATGCCCGCGGTGTCTTTGACCGCAAGCTGAGCATCGCCGGTCAGCAGGCACCATCGTTGCCATTGCCGATCGCTGCGGAGTTTCGCTCTTCGGCAGGGGAAACGGGGCGCGCGTCGCCCTTGGGAAAGGACAATATCCGCTATGGCGCGAAGTCGCCGTAAACGGAATGAATCCCGTTGACGCGCCGACTTCGGCTCGTTAATCTAACAAGTGTTAGAAATATGTATAGGGGGGAGGGACCGATGGTAGATTCTAAAAACGGCCTTCCGGCAGAAGCCGAACGGTACCTGACGAAAACTCAGTTTGTCGAAAGCGATAGCCCGGAGGTGCAGGACTTTGTTGCATCCGCCTTGCGTGATCTGCCAGCCGATGCGTCTGATCGCGACAAGACGATCCGTTTGTTCGAAGCGGTGCGCGACAAAATCCGTTACGACCCCTATTGTTTCGAACTGGATGCGGAGGCCTACCGTTCCAGCCGTGTCGCCAAGGCAGAAGCGGCCTTCTGCGTGCCCAAGGCGATCCTTCTGGCGGCTTGTCTGCGCTCTGTCGGCATCCCGGCTGCCCTTGGGTTTGCTGACGTGCGCAACCACCTGAACACACCTAAGCTGCAAGAGCTGATGGAAACCGATCTGTTCATCTACCACGGATATGTTCAAGTCTGGCTGGGCGAAGAGACCTATAAGATCACGCCCGCATTCAACATCGACCTTTGCGAGCGTTTCGGCGTCAAGCCTCTGGTGTTTGACGGCTATCACGACGCGTTGTTCCACGAGTTCGACGAAGCGGACCAGCGGCACATGGAATATGTGAATGACCGTGGGCTTTTCGTCGATCCGCCGATGGACGAATTTCTGACCGCATTCCGCGCGACCTATCCAAAGCTGGAAGAGCTTAACCGTGACCGGAGGTCCAAGGACTCCAGCGCCTATGACGCTGGCTTCGCGAAGGAGACGACGACTTGAAGTATGACGACAACTTGAAATATCTGGACGATTTTCAGGCGGGAGACGTCTTTCGGTTCCGCAGCGATCCGATGAGCGCCGAATCGATCAAGGCCTTCGCCAATGAGTGGGATCCCCAGCGGCTGCACACCGATGAAGCCTATGCGACAGAGATCCACGGCAGCCTGATCGCCTCCGGGTTCCAGACCTTGCTTGAGGTGTTCAAGCCGATGATGAGCGACTTCATGGTCGGGATCGCCAATATCGGCGGCATCGGATTCGACACCCTGCGTTGGGTCAGGCCGGTGCGCCCTGATGAGGCTCTGGATATCGAGTTGACGGTGAATTCGGTCAAACCTTCGGCGAGTAAACCGGACCGGGGTGTGTTGCACTACACGCTCAGCGCCAAGAACCCAAAGGGCGAAGTCGTCTTTACCACTGACGCGCCGATGATGATTCAACGGAAACAAAATGGCACAGACTGATATGAATTCTAGCGACTCCGAAGATCTTCGTTTGTTGCGCGAAAGCGCGCGAACTCTCTTTGATCGTGCGGGTGGAAGCGCCCGTGCGCGGAAACTGCGCGATGCAGGTGGCGGCTGGGATGCGGACATGGTCCGTGAATTGGCCGAGGCCGGGGTCTTTGGCGTTACAGTCCCCGAGGACAAGGGCGGGCTGGGCATGGGTCTGGCCGCCGGCGGTGTCATCGCCGAGGAAGTCGGCCGCGTGATCGGGCCGGAGCCGGTGGTTGCGACTGTCGGGCTGAGCCTGGGTCTTTTGCGTCGTCTATGCCCGGATCATGTCCTGATGGGGCAGTTGATCGGCGGCGAGGTCGTTCAAGCGGTGGCTTGGCAAGAGCGCGGCGCGAATGGCGCCCCCGCGGAGCCGTCCTGCCGATATGCGGACGGCAAGCTGAGCGGTAGCAAGGCCTGGGTGGTCGGTGCGGCTGGGGCGCAGAGCTTCCTCGTCGTGGCCGAAGCCGATGCCGGGCCGGTTCTGGTCCTGGTGCAGAGCGACGCGAGCGGGCTTTCAATCGAGAAGCGGACGCAGGCCGATGGCAGCGTCATGGGTGAGCTGTCGTTCTCGGGCACGCCCGGTGAGCAACTGGCCGAGGGTGCTGCGGTGCGCGATGCGCTGACGGACGCGGTGAGCGATGCGACCGCGCTGGCGGCTGCCGAACTCGTCGGCCTGTGCGACAGGGCGTTCGAGATTACGCTCGACTATATCAAGACCCGCGAGCAATTCGACAAGCCGATCGGCTCTTTCCAGGCCATTCAACACCGCGCGGTGGATCTGAATGTGATGCGCGAAGTCGCGCAGGCCGGCGTGCGCGAAGTCCTCGCCCGGATGGACGGTGAGACCGATCCGACAGCCCGCGAGCGTCTGGCCAGCCGCGCAAAGTCGCGCGCTGTCACCGCCGCGAAAAAGATCACGCGGGACGGGATCCAGATGCACGGGGCGGTTGGTTACACCGATGAATTCGATGTCGGTCTTTATCTGAACCGGGCGCTGGTCCTTTCGGCGTGGCTGGGGGACGACGGATATCACAGGCGGCGTTGGTTCAACGCGCGCGAAGAAGGGGGAGCCGCACAATGACGGATTGGAACGCTTTGAGCGATGCGGAGTTCCGCCAGGAAGTCCGCCAGTTCTTCGAAACACAATATCCCGAGCACCTGCGCAATCTTTCGCACCGTCCCAAGTTCGCGGAGCTGGCGGATTGGCACGAGAAGCTTCACGCCAAGGGCTGGGTTGCGCCGGCATGGCCCGCCGAATTTGGCGGCATGGGTCTTAACGCCGCGAAATTGCTGATCTTTTACGAAGAGCAGCAGCGCTGGGGTGTGAACCGTGGTCGCGACATGGGCGTGCAGATGGTTGGCCCGCTGATCATCAAGTTCGGCACGCAGGAGCAAAAAGACTATTGGTTGCCGCGTATTCTCAGCTGCGCCGACATCTGGTGTCAGGGCTATTCCGAGCCGGGCGCCGGTTCTGACCTCGCCAATCTACGCACACGCGCCGAAGTCGACGGGGATGATTTCATCATCAATGGTCAGAAGATCTGGACCACGATGGCGCATGACGCCACGCATATCTTTATGTTGGTGCGGACCGATCTGGACACGCCGAAGAAACAGCAGGGCATCAGCTTTGTCCTGGCGCCGATGGATCAGTCCGGTGTGGAGGTGCGTACGATCACCACCCTGTCGGGCGAGACCGAGTTCTGCGAAGTCTTTTTCGACAATGCCCGCACGCCGCGCGAGAACCTCGTTGGCGAGATGAACAAGGGCTGGACCATGGCGAAGGCGCTTCTGAGTTTTGAGCGCATCTTCATCGGCTCGCCGAGCCTGGCCCAGAATGCCCTCGGCCAGCTGGAGAGCTTTGCCAGGGGTCGCGGCGCCTTTGACGATCCGGTGTTCCGCGACCGATTTGCGCAGGCCGCCCTCGACGTCGAGGATCACGCGGCGCTCTATACCCGTTTCGCGGATCAGCTCAAACGGGGCGAGACGCTGGGCGCGGATGTCTCGATGCTCAAAATCTGGGTGACCGAGTGCTTCCAGCGCATCACCGAACTTATGATCGAGGCGGCAGGCCCGGATGGTGGAACGGTAGGTCCGCTTCAGGTCGGCAATGTCGGTGTGGATGTTCTGTCGAGCTTCTACAAGGCCCGCCCTGCCACGATCTACGGGGGATCCAACGAGATCCAACGCAATATTCTGTCCAAGGCCGTCCTCGGATTGCCGGGCTGAATCGACTAAGACACTGACTAGGAGGAATAGATAAATGTCTGACCGTTATGCAAAATACGACAAGCTGAAATTCGACTACCCGGCGGATCGCGTCCTGCGCATCACATTCGACCGGCCCGAGTCGTTCAACTCGGTCGATGCCGAAACCCACACCCAGATGACGGATATGTGGATCGATATCGACCGCGACCAGGACATCAACGCGGTCATCGTGACCGGCGCGGGCAAAGCCTTCTCTGCCGGCGGCGATTTCAGCCTGATCGAAAACATGATCGGCAATTCGCATGAGATCATGAAGACGTGGAAAGAAGCCAAGGACCTCGTCTACAACATCATCAACTGCAACAAGCCGATCATCTCCGCGATCAACGGTCCGGCAGCGGGCGCAGGCCTGGTTGTCGCGATCCTCGCCGACATCTCGATCGCCGGCAAGCGCGCCAAGATCGTCGATGGCCACCCGCGTCTGGGCGTCGCCGCCGGTGACGTTGCCGCGATCATCTGGCCGCTGCTGACTTCGATGGCCAAGGCAAAGTACTACCTGATGACCTGCAAGCCGGTCTCGGGCGAAGAAGCCGAGCGCATCGGTCTGGTCTCGATGTGCGTCGAGGACGAAGAGCTGCAGCAAATCGCGCTGGATACCGCCGTCGAACTGTCGAACGCATCGCAAAGCGCGGTCCGCTGGACCAAGTATTCGCTGAACAACTGGCTGCGTCAGGCGGGTCCGATCTTTGATGCTTCGACCGCGCTGGAAATGCTTGGCTTCATGGGCGAGGATGTTAAGGAAGGTGTGCTGTCGCACCGCGAGAAGCGCGCGCCGAACTTCCGTAAGGACTGCCCGCTTTAAACAACGCCAAGTCAAGGAGGCATAGAAATGTCAGCAAGTATCTACAAGGATATCGCGCAGGCCTATGCCGCTGCGACCGATAAGGCTCCGGGTTTGAAATCCCGATTTGCGGCTGCCGGATTCGATCCGGCAGCCGTCGGATCACTGGCGGACTTATCCCGTCTGCCAGTGATGAAGAAAGAAGAGCTTCTCAAGATCCAGCGTGACGATCCGCCCTTTGGCGGTTTTCTCGCCGCGGATCTGAAAGACGTCGGGCGGATTTATGTCTCGCCCGGACCGATATTCGAACCGTCGCTTTCGGGCGTCGGGGGACATGGGCTGGACCTTTTGTTCAAAGCGGCCGGAGTGGGCGCAGGGGATGTCATCCTGAACACCTGGATGTATCACCTTGTCCCGGCGGGGCTGCTGTTTGACGAAGCCGCGCAGGCGGCTGGCGCGACGGTCATTCCCGGCGGCGTGGGCAACACCGAGCTTCAGGCTCAGATCATCGTGGAAACCGGCGTTACGTCGATCTGTGCCTCGACCGCCTTTTTCCTGACCCTTGCGGACAAGGTCATCGAAACCTATGGCCGTGACGCGTGGAAGGTAAAGACCGCCTTCCTTGGCGGCGAAATGGGTGACTGGATGGCCAAGCGCCGCCGGATCGAGGCCGATTATGGCGTGTCGACCTGGGCGGCCTATGCGACCGCCGATCTTGGCCTTGTCGGCTATGAGGATGGCGGCGAAGGCTATGTGGTTCACCCCGATCGCGTGGTCCAGATCTGTGATCCCGTGAGCGGTGAGCAGGTGGCTCATGGCGAGCCGGGCGAGGTCGTCGTGACCGCGCGCGATGCCACCTGGCCGATGATCCGCTTTGGCACCGGGGACAGCGCCTTTGCGCTGGAAAGCAACGAGGATGGCAGTGTCAGCCGCGTCTCCGCTCTTCAGGGGCGTGTCGGCGCGGCGGTGAAAGTACGTGAGATTTTCGTTTATCCGCGCGTGGTCGAAGAGGTCGTCATCGCGACGTCGGGGGCCAAGGCCGCACAGGCTGTCGTGACGCGCGAGAACGACCGCGATATGATCCGTCTTTCACTGGTGCTGGAAGATGGCGCCGATGCCGCGGCTGCTGAGGCCGCCGCCGGCGAGGCATTCAAGCTGCATGCGAGAATTCGGGCCGATGCGGTGAGCGTCGTTGCGGAATTGCCGGAAAATGCTGAGCTGATCGTCAATCAGAAAGACGGCTGACCGCGATTAGATCGACGTTTGGACGATCCAAGGGCGGCGGGGCAACCCGGCGTCCTCATTCGTGCGTGGTATACGGAGTGGCTGTGTGACGGCCGCAGACGACAAGCATCGGTTGCGCCAGCTATACCGCCCGATGGCCGGAGTGGTTACCGCAGGGTAGCGGAGCCGTCAATTTCACCGCGCCTCGGGGGGTGATGTGACCGACGACCAGCGCCGGTCACCAGAGATCAGAACGCGTTCAGACCTGTCAAATTCCGCCCGATCACCAACTTCTGAATTTCGGTGGTGCCATCGGGAATTGGCATGACCTTGGCATTGCGGAAGTGGCGTTCGACGGGAAATTCCTTGGTGATGCCGTTGCCGCCGTGGATCTGCACCGCTTTGCCGGCGATTTCGACGGCCATTTCGGTCGCATACCATTTCGCCATGGAAGTCTGGGTGTCGCAGCGCACGCCGAGTTCCAGAAGCTGCAACCCACGTTGGCACAGGAGCCGCGCGGCATCGAGCTGGGTCGCCATGTCGGCGAGATATCCCTGGATCAACTGGTGCCCGCCGATGGGTTTGCCGTGCTGCTCGCGCTCCTTAGCATAATTGACCGCACATTCCAGTGCCGCCTGGCCGATGCCGATGCTCGTCAGACCGACGAAGACACGCGCGCTTTCGAACAGCTTCAATGTCTGGAACAGACCGCCTCCGGAGTTGCCCAGAATATGAGCCTCCGTCGTTTCGGCCTTGTCAAAGAACAACTCGCAGGTCGATGCGCCGACAAGACCCAGCTTGCGCAACTCGCGGCTTTCATAGCCGCCCTTGTCGCGATCGACGATGACCATGGAAATCCCGTCGTCCAGATTACAGACCACGATGGCAAAGTCCGACTGCGCCCCGTTGGAAATCCAGAGCTTTTGCCCGGTGACGAAAATTTTGTCGCCCTTGCGTTCTGCACGGGTCTTGACCTCGCGCACGTTCGAACCGACTTCAGGTTCGGAGATGCAGGTGGCGCAAATCCGTTCGCTGCGCAGGAGGGGCTGGAGGTAGGCCTCCTTCTGTGCCGCGTCACCCAGGAGGTTGACCGCAAACACCGCATGGCCCTGGATCAGCACGGCAATCGCCAGATCGGGCCAGATGCGCGCCAGCTCTTCGTAAAGGATGCCATAGGTCATACGGTCGATCCCGGCGCCGCCGTCCTTTTCCGGGATCAGCCCGCTGATCAGCCCGAATTCCTCCACCTTGGCGAACAGGGATTTCATTGTTTGCGCGTCGGGCGGGTGACCAAGGTTCTCGTATTTCTCGACCAGCGGCACGAACTCCGCCTCGGCCATCTTGCGGAAGTTTTCCAGCAACATGCGTTGCTCGTCGGTATAGATTGCCTGTGCGGCGGCGATCACGTTTTCCATTTTCGTTTCCTTGTTTCAGCGGCCCAGAATGGTGACGCAGGCGGCGGCTTCTTCGACGCCGTGCAGTCCGCCACCGTTTTCGGCGATGGCGTTTTGCGCACCCTCGACCTGACGCGCGCCGGCCTCACCGCGCAGCTGCGTGACCAGTTCAAAGACCTGACCTATCCCGGTGGCCCCGACGGGATGCCCCTTGGATTCCAGCCCGCCGGAGGGGTTGACGGGGATACGTCCACCGATCTTTGTGTCGCCGCGCAGGCTGGCCGGGCCCCCCTCTCCGAACTCGACAAACCCGAGGTTTTCGATCTGGATGACCTCGCCCACGGCGGTGGCGTCATGCACCTCTGCGACCGACATGTCCTCGGGGCCAAGCCCTGCCTGTTCATAGGCCTGAAGCGCGGCAAGGCGGGTCAGGTGGTTCTTGTAATCCTCGGGCGGACGGTCGGTGCCGGAGCGCAGGATGGCTGCCTTGACCTTGATCGCGCGAGCGGGATCAAGACCCAGCCGTTTGAGTCCCTCGCCGGTGCAGAGCACCGCCGCTGCCGCGCCGTCGGAAATGGGGGCGCACATCGGCAGGGTCAGCGGGTAGGTGATGGGCGGCGCGCCCAGAACCTGATCCACGGTCATCGCGTCGCGGTATTGCGCCAGCGGGTTATGCGCCGAATGCGCATGGTTCTTGGCGGAAACGGCGGCGAATTGTTCCTGCGTGGTGCCGAATGTCTTCATGTGCAGCCGCGCAAAACCGGCATAGACATCCATGAACACGCTGTAGGGTTTGGGGGATTTCGACCCTTCGGGTTCCTCGATCCCGGCGCCCAGATCGGCCAGACGCTGCGCGACCTCTTCGCCGTTGCTCACGTCCCAGCCGCTGTCAAAGGCCGAGAACATCAGGGCCCGATCATCGGAATACATCTTCTCGGCGCCCACGGCGAGGCAGCAATCGCCATTTCCGGCCTTGAGGAAGTCCACCGCCAGTTTGAACCCGGTCGAGGCGCTGGCGCAGGCGTTTTCGACATTGACCACCGGAACGCCCTGAATGCCCATTTCACGCAGCGCAATCTCGCCGCGGATCATGTGCTGGCCTTCCATGTGGCCCTGAACCGCGTTGGAGAAGAACGCGCCGTCGATCCGCTGGGCTGTCACTCCGGCGTCCGTGAGCGCGGCCGAGACGGCTTGACCCGTCATGTCCTTGATCGATTTGTCCCGGAATTTTCCGAACGGCGTCATCCCGACGCCAACGACGTAAATGTCCTGCATCCCTCAGTCTCCTCAATCAGTATCCGCGAAACTGCGGTTTGCGCTTTTCATTGAACGCTGTCAGACCCTCGCGCATATCCCACGAGCGCATATGTGCGCGCAGGTTCAGCATTTCTTCGGCCAGAGCGGCGGTTTCATCCACGTTCAGGGATCGGTTCGCGACCGTTTTCATGCGGCGCAGCACGGCGGGGCTTTTATCGGCAAGCTTGTCGGTGAAGGCCTGAACAGCGTCGTGCAACTCGGCGTCCGGCACGACCGTGTTGACCAGCCCCCAGTCCATCATCTCTCGTGCCGAGATATTTTCGCCCGAGAACAACAGATATTTCGCGCGGTTCAATCCGATGCGGCGCGGCAGAATCGCCGCACCCCCGGCCCCCGGAAAGACCCCGAAGTTGGAATGGGCATCGCCCAGTTTGGCGCTTTCGGCGGCAAAAACCAGATCGCAGGCCATCACCATTTCCAGACCGCCCGCCATGGCGAGCCCGTTCACGGCGGCGATCACGGGCTTGGGGCCGTGGCGCATCAGTCCGAAGGTGTGATCGACGAGGTCGAGAAGGTCAGGCTCCCCCGGTTCATGGGTGGCGCCAGCAACCTCCTTGAGGTCCGCACCGGCACAGAAGGCCCGGCCCGATCCGGTCAGAACGACGGCGCGCACCGCGTCATCGGCCATCGCGGCTTCCAGCGCCATGGTCATCTCGCGCAGCATCTGCGTCGACATGGCGTTCATCTGGTCGGTTCTTTGAAAGGTGATCCATTCCGTCCGGGCCACACGTTCGACGGACAGGGTTTTTGGCGCTTGGGTCATCTCAACCTCCTGAAGAACGAGAGACATAGATTGTGGTTGGCTTGTTTGTGGTGCGCATCGTTTATGAAGTCGGCGCGCTTGCGTGAGGCTGCGACGAACGGGTCCCCTCGTCGGCGCTAGCAGGCAAAGGAGTATCCGCCGTTCACAGGGTAGGTCTGCCCGGTGATCCAGCTGGCGGCATCCGAACAGAGGAAGAGGATCACACCGGCTGCGTCTTCCGGTTCGCCCAGCCGACGGATCACATATTGCGAAAGCGCGCGCTTTTCGCTCGCGGCATCCGGGATCAGATCCGCGACCGCCGGGGTTCTTGTGCCACCGAGGGCGACACAATTGGCGTTGATCCCGAAGCGGCCACCGGCCTTGGCGATGGCGCGCATGAAACCCGCCGCCCCGGCCTTGGCGCCGGAGTAGACGGCCAGATGAGGCTCGCCCACGCGGCCCGCATCGGAAATCACCGTCACGATGCGCCCGTAGCCGCCCTTGACCATCATCGGCATGGCGTGGCGCGTGCAGTTCAGCACGCCGTCAAAGTTGGTGGCCATCCAGCGTCGCCATTCGGCGGGGTCCGATTCCCAAAATGGCACCAGATCATCAAGCCCCGACGTCGGTCCGGCGTTGCCTGCATTGTTGACCAGAATATCTACGCTGCCGAAGGTTTGCTGCGCCTCCGAAAAGGCCGCGCCCACGGCATCATAATCCGAGACGTCGAATGCCAGGGGCAGGGCCTTTGCGCCAGCCGCTTTGACTTCGGCGGCAACGCTTTCGGCGCGCTCTGCGTGAAAATCGTTGATCACGACCGCGCCCGCACCGTGTTGGGCGAGATAGAGCGCGACCTGTCGGCCAACGCCTTGTCCGGCGCCGGTGACAAATGCGGTGCGTCCCTTGATGTCGAGAAGTTCACTCATCGTCTGGTCCTCCCTATCCCAGCCATCTCTTGCGCCGTCGATAGTGTTTGATCTCGCGGTAGCTCTTGCGTTCACCAGAGGCGGTGACGCCGAGGTAAAATTCCTTGATGTCTTCGTTGTCGGCCAGCTTGTCAGCCGGGCCATCCATCACGATGCGCCCATTCTCCATCACATAGGCATAATCCGCGATCGACAGGGCCGCCGCACTGTTCTGTTCGACCAGAAAGAAGGTCGTGC
This sequence comes from Pseudooceanicola sp., assembly GCA_002709085.1. Lineage (GTDB taxonomy): Bacteria > Pseudomonadota > Alphaproteobacteria > Rhodobacterales > Rhodobacteraceae > Pseudooceanicola. The sequence goes on from PAPR01000037.1 coordinate 116,186, forward strand.
CCTCGGCTTTGAGTTGCTTGAGCACTTCGTAGACATCCCGGATCATCATCGGGGCCAGCCCCAGGGACGGCTCGTCAATGGCGATGATCTTGGGCTTTGCCATCATGGCGCGGCCAATCAGCAGGAGTTGCTGTTCGCCGCCGGACATGAAGCCAGAAGTGCGGGTGCGCAGGTCGGCAAGGCGCGGCATCAGGGTGTAGACGTGATCCAGCCGTCTTTTCAGCTCGGCGGAATTGGGCACCATGTGCCCGCCGACGATCAGGTTCTGCTCTGAGGTGAGGTGGCGCAGCACGCGCCGACCCTCCATGACGTGGATCAGGCCGTTCTTGACCACGTTCGAGGCTTCCATGTTCTGGATCGGGGTGCCGTTCAGCGTGATGGAGCCCGCCGAAACGGTCCCGTCTTCGGACTTCAGGGTTCCGGAAATAGCCTTGAGCGTCGTGCTTTTCCCAGCGCCATTGCCGCCAAGCAGGGCAACACATTGACCGTCCTGAACGGACATCGACACGCCCTTGAGCGCCAGGATGACGTCGGAATATGTCACTTCTACGTTGTTGAGTTCCAGCATGGTCATTGGCCCAAGGCTAAGGATCAGGACGGGCGCCGCGATTGCGGCGCCCGGTTTTGGTTCACCACTTCTTGACGTCAGGCACATCGACGCCCGTTGCTTCGATGGTGATCTTGCCATCCTTGACGGTCCCTACGTTCACCTTGAGCCCTTCCAGAGGGAAAGGGGCTTCGGGGGTGAAGGTCAGGGTCGGCAGGAACCCGTGGGTTTCTTCGGTGGTGATCGGCTTGGCGAAAAGCGCCTCCCGTACCATTTCGCCGGTCAGGCCCTCGACGCCGTTCGCCTCGATGGCGTGGTCGATCACGGCGACGATATAAAGTGCCTGCGACACACCCATTGCGGTTACGACATTCCACGGGGCCTCGAGCCCATGATCGGCAACCAATGTTTCATAGAATTGCCGTGCGGGGGTGTCCTCATCAGCCGCAATCGCCATACCGTAGGCCTCAAAGTCGCCCTCGAGCTGCTCAAGCCCGCCGAGCGCACCACCCGAGGCCGGCAGCCCGTTGTGTGAACTCATCATGATGGGGATGTTCGCCCCGTTGGCCTGCAACCCACGTTTCGCCGCCACCACGATCGAAGTGTTGGTCTGAATGATCAGCGCCTCGGTCCCGGCCCGTACGACGCGGCGCATCTGGCCGGTCAGATCGGTCGGTTGCACTTCGGTGTAAATGACCTCGACAAGGTCAATCTCGTCCGGGTGTTCTTCGGCATAGAGTTCGAGGCCTTTTGCCATATCGACATAGGCGGGCGAGGCCTCGGAGGCGAGGATCGCGACCTTGAGCGGGCCGTCTCCGCCGCGCTGTTCACGCATCCAGTTCAGAAAGCCGGCACTCTCGTGCGAGTAGGTCGGACGCGGGTTGAAAATCCAGGACTCCGGCTGCCAAGCATAACCGTAGGCGGCGGTCGCCATGAACATCGGTATCTTGTCTTCCGGTAGGCGTTCGGCAAGAGCGGCAACGTCGGGCCCGCCAAGGCCCACCACCGCAATCGGGTCCAGTTCCGATTTGATCCCGGGCCACAGGCTCGCCACCTGTGCCGCGTCGTAACGGGTTTCGTAGTTCTTGTAGTTCAGCGTAACGCCGATTTCTTTGCCTCGGGTTTCATTCCACCAGGTGAACACTGCCTCGCGTCCGCCTGCCAGAACCGGCATGATGTCAGCATATGGTCCGGAGAAGTCCGACAGCAGGGCGAGGTTGTAGGTTGTCTCCGCCTGCGCTTTCATGGGCATGCTTGCCGCGACGGCCAGGGCGGCCGCTGTCAGCAGGCCGCGAAGACCTCGTTTCGTGTGGTAACTCATGTTCTTCCTCCCAGGTTAAATGCCGCCCTGCTTCTCAGTAAGGAAACGGCCAGATACGGTAAGATGATTTCAGAATGTTCCAGCGGTGCATCAGTCCCTTCGGTTCAAGGATCATGAACAGGGCGATTACGCCGCCGAGAATGACATTCATGCCGGCGAAGACGATGTCGCCGCCCAGAAAAGACACCGAGTCCGCGATATTGGGACCGACCGTCGCGATGACTTCCTGGATAATACGGATGAGAAAAACTCCGACCAGAGCTCCCATGATCGAGCCCATTCCGCCGACGATGATCATCGCGACGAAGAAGATCGAGTTAAAGAGTGTGAACTGATCGACCCCGACAAAACGGATCAGATAGGCCCATAGTGCGCCGCCAACACCAGCATAGAATGCACCGATCAGAAAGGCGTTGGCCTTGGTTGCGGCCACGTTGATGCCCATGATCCCCGCCGCCACGTCGTCGTCCCTGACCGCCACGAAGGCGCGGCCAAAGCGCGAGCGAACGATGCCGAAGGCGCCCGCGATCATGATCGCCGAGACAGTCAAATTCATGTAGAACTGCGTTGTTTCGCCGACAAAGCGCAGCCCGAAAAGCTCTGCGGGGGGCACCGTGATACCATTCGATCCGCCCATCCAGGAGGAGGGCAGGTTCAAGACGGCAAAGTGAAAGATGAACTGCGCCGCAATCGTTGTCAGAGCTAGATAGAAACCCTTGATCCGCGCCGCGGTCAGGCCAAAGAGAAAGCCGAACAGCGCAGCTGAGAACCCGGCCAGAGGAATTGTCAGCAAGAATGTGAGGCCGGTCTTCGAGGCCAGTATCGAGGCCGTATAGGCCCCGACCCCCATGAAGGCCGCCTGACCCAGGTTGATCTGGCCCGCATACCCGGTGCAGATCTGAAGCCCGACAGCGATGACGGCGCTGATCATCATCATGTTCAGGATTGCGATGATGCGCCCGCTCGCCAGGAAAGGTGCTGCCACCATCAGGGCCATGAACAGGATGAGGGCAAGCGCCTGCCAACGCGTTCGGATAATGCGCCGGTCACTGCGATAGCTCGTGGGAAAAATGCCGGAAGGATCCATGGATTACACCCGCTCGATTGTGCGCCAGCCGAATAGGCCGGTGGGCCGGATCAGCAAAATGGCGAGCATGATGATATAGGGCACGACACTGCCCAGTGAGCCACCGATCAGCGGATCAAGATAATTGGTCGTCAGGCTTTGCGCGACGCCGATGATCACGCCCGCCAGGATCAAGCCGCCGATGGACTCCAGCCCGGCGAACAGCGCGACTGGCAGCGCCGCGAAGCCAATATCCGAGGCCAGGAAAGTCAGCGATTTGCCACTGAGAAAGATCATGGCACCGATGGTGGACAGGATCGCCCCGAGGACCCAGGCGAAGGCAATGGAGCCCTTTACGGAAATCCCCATCGAAGAGGCGACGACGTGATCTTCTGCCACAGCGGTCATTCGCAGACCGGAGCGCGTCCGGTTAAAGAACCACGACAGGCCGACGGCCGCCACAATCGTGATGATCCCTCCGAGCAGAAGGTTCATCGGGATCAGCATATCGCCCAGGAACAGGGGTTTCAGCGGGAAGATGATCGGGAAGGGACGAACCGCCGGGCCGAACAGCAACAGCACGAGGCCGCGCAGCAGGATCAGCAGGCCAACCGTGACCATGACCATCGAGAAGACCGATTCACCGATCAGCTTTGTCAGGAAAATCCGCTCAATCGCGTAGCCCACGAGGCCAGCCAGGATCAGCGACAGCGGGATCGAGAGCCATAGGCTAAGCCCAAGCTGCATGGTCGTGAACCAGACGATGAACCCGCCGATGATCACCAGTTCGCCTTGGGCAAAATTGAACACTTTGCTGGCGCGGTAGATCACGACAAAGCCCATGGCCACGAGCGAATAGAGGAGGCCGATCAAAGCCCCGGTAATAATGTCATTGATGAAATAGAGCATTCTCGCCGACCCCCGTTTAAGTTGCCGACTGCCGGATGGCAGCCTTCGAATTGTTTTCAACGTCCGAGACGCGCACATTGGCCTTGAGAACGCCCTGGCGACCATCCTGATAGGTCACGGCGATTTCCAGGTCGGTCTCCGCATCGCCACCATAGATCGCCTCGACAAGCTTCGCATAGCGCTCTTCCAGAAAGGCGCGGCGGAGTTTCCGGCTGCGCGTCAGCTCGCCCTCGTCCGGGTCGAGTTCCTTGGGAAAGTTCGCAAAGCGCGCCACGCGAGAGCCTTCCGGCAGAAGCGCATTGATGCGCGCCACTTCGCTTTTGATAAGCTCAAGAATCTCGGGCTTCTGCGATAGGTCGGTATAGGTCGAGAAGCTGATCTTGTTCTCTTCGGCCCAGCGGCCGAGGACCTCCATGTCGATATTGATCAGCGCGCTGACGAAGTCACGGGCTTCATCGCCCAGGGTCATCAGATCCTTGATGAAAGGACTGTAGCGCAGGCGCGTTTCGATGAATTGCGGCGGGTAGCTGTGCCCATTCGCGAGGCGGCGCATGTCCTTCAGGCGATCAAAGAACAAAAGCTCCCCGTCGTCGGTCATCGAGACCGCGTCGCCGGTTGCGTACCATCCGTCCTGGGTCAGGGCCTCTGCCGTCTTTTCGGGTTTGCCGTGATAGCCGCCGAAACCGGACCCGCCGCGAACCTGAAGCTCGCCTTCGGGGGAAACCTGATATTCCAGCGGGTCGCCATAGGCGGTGTTGCTTTGCATCCAACTGCCGCTTGTCTCAAGCTGATAGCTCTCGCCGGCATGGGCGGTCAGCAGGCCAATCTCGGTCGCGCCGTAAACGTTGCGCAGCTTGACCCCCATGGCGTGGAACATGCGAAAGACATCCGGGGCCATCAGGGCGCCGCCGCTCATCGCGTTCTTGGCTTTTCCGAGGCCGAGATTATCGCGCAGGTGGTGCAGAACCAGTGCTTCGGCAAGCGGAAGCTGCAGCCGGGCGGCAAGGCTGGGATTGCGCCCTTCCAGCCGTTCGACGTGAACCGCGCGGCCGACCTTCATGCCCCAGTTGTACATTGCGGTGCGGAATTTTCCAGCGCCCAGCATCCGGGCCTGAACGATGGAGGCGAGGTTTTCCCACTGACGGGGACTGAACACCAGGGCATCCACCGCCAGCTCGCGAATGTTGTCGAGCACTTCCTCCGGGCCTTCGGGAAAGTTCACGACCATCGGTCCGAGCAGACCGATCGAGAGACCGAAAATCTGTTCGGTCACCCAGGCAGGGGAAATATAGGTGAGGTATTCGGTGCCGGGCTTGATGTCGATCACCCCCATCACCCGTGCGCTATTGTCGAACAGGTACCGATGGCTGATGATAACGCCCTTGGGTTTTCCTGTGGTCCCGGAGGTGTAGGAGAGCAGAGCCGTATCTTCGGCTCGCCCGCGTTTGATATGTTCCTCAAAGAGAGAGGGGCTCCCGGCGTGAATGCCACGCCCGGCCTCGCTCACACTTTCGAAGGAATGCAATAGCGGATGATCATAACCCCAAAGTCCCGAATCGTCCCAGTAAACGATGGCAGAGGCGCCCTGATACTGATCCGCGATCTCGATGCACTTATCGACCTGTTCCTGATCCTGCGCCAGAAAAATTCGGGTGTCGGAATCCTGTGCCAGGTAGAGAATTTCTTCGGCGGTCTGATCGGGATAGACCGAAAGGACCTTCCCGCCCAATGACTGTACCGCGTATTCCGCCCAGAAATGTTCAGGCTCATTTTCCCCGATCATCATGACGGAATCGCCGGCTTTCAGGCCTTTGCTTTCCAACCCGAGCGCCAGCGCGCGGACTTTGTCGAGCACCTCCGCCCAGGTAAATTCTTGCCATATGCCGAGTCTCTTGTGGCGCTCGGCGAGCGCATTCGGGGTGGAGGTTGCACGGGCGAGCAGGACCTGAGGCAGGGTTTCGCTCTGCGTCACGGCCGGATCCGTATAGACCATTGCTGTTCTTTGTTTGACCATTCAGCTACCCCAGATACGCCTTGATGACAGCCGGATTTTTCTGGATCTCCTCGGGCGTGCCCTCGGCGATGACCCGTCCGAAATCCAGCACCACGATCCGGTCGGCAAGATCCATCACCACGCCCATGTCATGTTCAACCAGAACCACCGGAATTTTACGCGCTTCGCGCACGTCGAGAATGAAGCGCGCAAGGTCTTCCTTCTCTTCCGAATTCATCCCGGCCATGGGTTCGTCCATCAGCAGGATGGACGGTTCCTGCGCCAGCGCGCGGCCCAGATCGACCCGCTTGCGCAGCCCGTATCCCAGGGTGCCAACGGGCCGGCTCCGGATCGTTTCGATCTCCAGAAAATCAATGATCTCTTCAGCCGCTTCGCGATGTTCGGCTTCTTCGCGCATTACGGGGCCGTATTGGAAAAACGCCTGAATCACGTTTGATTTCATCAGGGTGTGCCGGCCAATCATGATGTTCTCAATCACGGTCTGACCGGCGAAAAGATGGGTGCCTTGAAAGGTGCGCGCCAGTCCGCGACGCGCAATCTGGTCGACCCGCAATCCGGTCACGTCCTGCCCGGAGACCTCGACGCGGCCCTTTTGCGGACGATAGAAGCCGGCGGTGACGTTCAGGAGGGATGTCTTGCCGGCGCCGTTCGGCCCAATGATGGCCAGCAATTCGTCGTCATTTACGGTAATGCTGACATCGTCGAGCGCGGTCACGCCGCCGAATTTCAAAGTCGCGTTGCGCACCGCCAGAGGTGCCGAGGCCCCCACAGCCGCGGTCACGAGCCGGCCCTCAGGCTTGCACGACATGCTGCGTGGTCAATTACACCGACATCGAACGCCAATCCCTTGGCGTCGAGATATCCTCGCATCCTCTAGTCCTCCCCAGACCTCGTTTCAGAGGTTCCCTGACCCGTTTTATCGAGCCTCATTGTTAAAACTAACATACGTTAGAAAAATAAATCAACAAGTGACTTTACTAATTTAGTGGGCTTTTTCGGATCGCGGCGTGGTCAGTAGAATGAACAGGAATGCAGTTCCCGTTTCAATGGCGCGTCGATAGGTGAATCCGGTCCTGCTTTTGGGGAATTCAACTGTGTGTCGGAGGAGTCCCATCCCGCCCGCAAAGGACGCGCGGCGATTCAAATTATTGCCAGGCTTTCATTATGTCTAATCACTGCTCATGCCGTTTTGAATGGAGTGTTGGTGCCAATCGAATAACGTGCTCGACAGCACGAAAAGACATAGCTCAGCTGCGGCCCGGATGGACGTCCATCGGAAATGCGCGGCGATGTTTGGTAGGGAGGTAAGCCGAGTGACTGTGGCAACGTCACTTACGGCCTCCGTCGGGCAAAAAGCAGAGCGGGGTCGACCTGATCCAGGCTCTCCCGATCACGAGGGGCAACCGTGTCCCGATACCTGGCGAACTCTCCCCGTGTCGGTCGGGATTTTGATGCGCCCAAGCCGGGGCAGGGCGCATCAAGGTCAGCAGCAGACCCTAGAACGAACGCGGCATGCCCAGAATATGCTCGCCCACGTAAGATAGGATCAGGTTGGTCGAAATCGGCGCCACCTGGTAGAGCCGTGCCTCGCGGAACTTGCGCTCCACGTCATATTCACGCGCGAAGCCAAAACCGCCGTGGGTCTGGATACACGCGTTCGCGGCTTCCCAGCTGGCTTCGGCGGCCAGCAGTTTCGCCATGTTCGCCTGGGCGCCGCAATCCTCACCGGCATCGAAACGCCGGCTTGCCTCGAACCGCATCAGGTTTGCGGCCTCGACATTCACGAAAGCCTTGGCGATGGGAAACTGAACACCCTGGTTCTGCCCGATGGGACGATCAAAGACGATCCGTTCACCGGCATAGGCACGGGCCTTGTCGACGAACCAATATCCGTCGCCAATGCATTCACCTGCAATCAGGGTCCGCTCGGCATTCAGCCCGTCGAGAATATGATAAAAACCACGACCTTCGGTGCCGATCAGATTTTCAGCCGGGATTTCCAGATTGTCAAAAAAGACCTCGTTGGTCTCGTGACCGGGCATGTTGGCGATGGGGCGGACCTCCATGCCTTTGCCGATGGCTTCCTTCAAATCGACCATGAAGATCGACAGACCCTGGGACTTCTTCTTGACCTCGGCCAGTGGTGTCGTGCGGGCCAGCAGGATCATGAGGTCAGAATGCTGGATGCGACTGATCCAGACCTTCTGACCGTTGATCTCGTAGCGGTCGCCCTTCTTGACGGCTGTGGTCTTGAGCTTGGTCGTGTCGGTGCCGGTGGTCGGTTCCGTCACGGCCATGGCTTGCAGGCGCAGCTCACCACTCGCGATGCCGGGTAGGTACTTCTGCTTTTGCTCGTCCGAGCCGTGCCGCAGAAGCGTGCCCATGTTATACATCTGGCCGTGGCAGTGACCGGCATTCCCGCCACAGCGGTTGACTTCCTCCATGATGATGGAGGCTTCGGTGAGACCGAGGCCCGAGCCGCCGTATTCCTCGGGAATCATTGCGGCAAGCCAGCCTTCGCGCGTCAGTGCATCGACAAACGCTTCGGGGTAGGTTTCGTTCTCGCCGAAATCGCGGTGGTATTCCGGTGGGAACTGCGCGCAAAGGCCGCGCAGAGCATCGCGGAGGTCGGTATGTGTATCGGGTGCCGAAGTCTGCATTGCTTAGGTCGCTCCGGGGCCTGAGGTTTCGAGAATTTCCTCTTCGACGCGCTGCCACAACTCATAGGAAATCGGGTTTTCGCTTTCTTCGAGGATGTGACCGACCAGCCCGATGGACCGCGCCATGACGCCAAAGCCGCGCACGATCTTCCAGGGGAAGCCGAATTCGCAGCAGATTGCACCGATAGCGCCGGTGGCGTTGATCGGCAGCATCTTGCCCGATTTCTCTTCGGCCACGGTCTGCATCTTCTGGATCAGCGCGATGTATTCGCCGGACTTGCCGTTCTCCGCCGCGATCTCGAACAGGCGGGGTGCGCGTGGGTCGACCGGCTTGTGTACCGGATGGCCCAAGCCGGGCACGATGGCATTCTTCGCGCGGAACTTCTCGACCGTTTCCAGCGCGATAGCGTCCAGATCCGCGCCCGTGCCAACTTTGTCCTCGGGAAGTGCTTCGTAGAGCATCTTTGACGCGCCTTCCATCGACCCGACAAACACGGTGCCGAGCCCACAGAGGCCAGCCGCAACGGCCGCCTGAAGCGATTCCGGTGCGCCCATGTAGGTCATGCGCGCGGCCAGAGCCGAGGGCGTGATGCCATGTTCGACCAGGGTGATGATGATGGCGTTAAAGACGCGGCTTTCTTCGGGCGTGGCCGGGCGACCGGTCAGCTGCAGAAAGGCGAAGTCGCCGAGGTTCATCTTGCCGAGCACTTCGTTCGGCAGGTCCAGCCCGCGGACGCTGATCTTGTCCGGCGTGCTCCAGCCGATTTTCGAGCTGAGTTTTTCCTTGCGCTTACCCATTAGACCGGATCCCATGAAAAGACTTCCGCTGAGACTTCGAGCGGAGTGAATTGCGACTTGAGCGCAGGAAGGGCGCGCTCGGCGATTTCATCAGCGGTCCAGCCTTCACCGGAATGCACGGAGCGAACCGGACGGGGCTGGTTGAACAGGAAGATTTCGTTCATCCGAACGCCGAAAATCTGTCCGGAGACCTCCGAAGCGCGATCACTCATCAGGAAGCATGCCATGGGCGCGACCTTGGCCGGGGTCATCTTCTTGACCTTCTCAACGCGAGCCTTCTGGTCCTCGGTGTCGGTCTTGATCGACGAGATCATCCGGCTCCAGGCGAAGGGCGCGATGCAGTTGGACCGCACGTTCCAGCGCTTGAGATCGAGCGCGACCGATTTCGAGAAGGCGGCGATGCCCAGCTTTGCGGCGGAATAGTTCGCCTGGGCAAAGTTGCCGATCAGCCCCGAAGTCGAGGTCATGTGCACCAGCGAGCCACCTTCTTGCTCGCGGAAATGGTCGGCGGCCGCGCGGCTGGTATTGAAGGCGCCATAGAGATGGACCTTCACCACTGCGTCGAAATCCTCGTAGCTCATCTTGTGGAAGAAACCGTCACGCAGGATACCGGCGTTGTTCACGACGGAATCGATACGGCCGAATTCCTTCACCCCCGCTTCGATCATCGCGCGCGCGGCGTCCGGATCGGCAACGTTGCCGCCATCGGCAATCGCGTCCCCGCCAGCGGCCTTGATTTCCTCGACCACCTTTTGGGCGGGGCTGTCCGTCTGGCCCGTTCCCTTCAGAGAGGCGCCTAGATCGTTGACGACCACGGCCGCCCCCTCGGAGGCCGCCATCAATGCGATATCACGTCCGATCCCGCCACCTGCGCCGGTGACCAGGACTACTTTCCCATCAAGTGCTTTTGTCATTATTCGTATCCCCTCAGCTTGCCTTACGATATTTGTCGAGACCACCGGTGTGCATGACCCGGCCCATCAGCGGTGCGCCGATGATCTCTTCTGCCTTGACTGCGGCGGCGACCAGCTTGTCGAGGTCGATACCGGTTTCGATGCCTAGCTCATGGCACAGGAACACCGCGTCTTCGGTGCAGACGTTGCCGGCGGCGCGCGCATGGCCGTGGCCCGCGAAAGGACAGCCGCCAAGACCGGCGACAGAGCTTTCGAACATATCCACACCCATCGACAGGGCCGCATAAAGATTGGCGATGCCGAGGCCGCGCGTGTCGTGAATGTGCATCCCGATGCGGGCGTCCGGTGCCATGTCGCGAAGCGCCCCGATCATGCGCTTGACCGCTTCGGGGTTGCCCCAGCCCATGGTGTCGGCCACGACAAGGATCGGGATCGGAATGTCCTCTTCCTTGCAGACGTCGAGGATAAAGCGGAAATCGTCGAGGATACGCTCTTGCGGGATCGGACCTTCGTAGTTGCAACCAAAGGCCGTCATCACATAGGCCGCGTCGACCTCGTAGCCTTCTTCCTTGTAAAGACGCACCCACTCACGCTGCTTTTCACGCATCTCGGAGGACGAGCAATTGTTGTTGGCCTGGGCAAATGCCTCTGAGGGGTAGAACAGCAGACGTGGGTCGATGTCGACGTCATGCGCGGTCAGTGCCTTGCGAAAGCCCTTGTCGTTCAGCCAGAGCGAGGTGTATTTCACGCCCGGCTTGCGTTTGATCCGCTGAAACAGCTCACCGGTATCGGCCATCTGGGGGACGTATTTCGGGCTGACAAAGCTGCCAACCTGAATGCGCTTGAGGCCGGTCTCGCTGAGCATGTCGATCAGCTCGATCCGCTCCTCGATCGGGTAGATTTGCTTCTCGATCTGAAAGCCCTCGCGCGGGCCTTCCTCGCGGAATTCTACACTTTTCGGAAAGTCGCTCAATTCATCACTCCTCGGGTGGCAGAATCTCGGCAATGACCTGGCCTCGATCGACCATGTCACCGTTCGAGACTGATATTTCACTGGCGATACCGGCAGCAGTCGCGCGGATCGAGATTTCAAGCTTCATGGATTCCATAACCGCGATCACGTCGCCTTCGGCCACCGTTTGTCCATCGGCAACCTTGACCTCGACAATCATACCGGTCAGCGGGGAAGTCACGGCACGATCCGCTGCCGCGTCGCCGCCCGCAAAATCAAGCGGAGCAGCCGGACGGAAGATCAACCGGCCCTCGGGCGTGTCCAGTTCGATGACCCCCGCATGACGCCGCGCGTCGATCAGGAAGACGGCCTCACCTTCGGCAATACGCCACCGTCCCGGCGTGATTTCACGCGCGGAAAGAGTGAGTTTATCGCCCTCTTCCGAGATCACGGTATATTGGCCCCCGGTTTTGACGGGGCCGACGCGCAGCTCTTCGGAGTTACCGGTCGCGTCGGTCAACGTCACGCGCTGTCCGGCCTCAAGCGTATCACCGCCGAGCCCGAGTCGCCAACCGGTAAAGGTTTCGCGGTTGGTCCAGGGTTCCGCATGCAGGTCGCTGCGACCGGAGGCCACGAAGAGGATGGCGGCCGCCGCTTTCCACAATTCGGGGCGGGCGAGGGCAGGGGGTTTGGTCAGCTCTTCGATACGGCCGTCGATCCAGCGCGTGTGGACCTGCATCCGTTCGAATTCGGGATTGCGGGCCAGTGCGGTGAGGAACGCGCGGTTGGTTTGCACGCCTTCCACCCCGACGTGGTCCAATGCCGTCGCCAAACGTGCAAGCGCGGTTTCCCGGTCGGGCGCGTGCACGATCAACTTGGCGATCATGGGGTCGTAATAGGGGGTAACCTCGTCACCCTCTTCGACACCGCTGTCGATGCGCAGACCTTCGGGCAGGCTGAGCGTGGTCAGCGTACCGGTCGAGGGGGCGAATTGCATCGCCGGGTCTTCGGCATAGAGCCGTGCCTCAACCGCGTGGCCATTGATCGTCAGGTCTTCCTGTACCAGGCCAAGGCCTGTTCCTTCGGCAATACGCAGGTGTAGCGCGACCAGGTCCAGCCCGGTGATCGCCTCGGTGACGGGATGTTCGACCTGAATACGGGGGTTCACTTCAAGGAAGAAGTATTCGTCGTTCGCGACCAGAAACTCCACCGTGCCAAGGCCGCGATAGTCGAGCGTTTCGCCCAGGCGCACCGCATCCTTCGCGACTTTGTCCAGAAGCGTGCGGGGCAGACCCCAGGCCGGCGCCTCTTCGATGACCTTCTGGTGACGGCGCTGAAGCGTGCAGTCGCGTTCAAAGAGGTGCACCACGTGCCCCTTGCCGTCGCCGGCGATCTGAACCTCGACATGGCGCGCTTCGGGCAGGAACCGCTCCAGCAAGAGCCCTTCGGAGCCGAAGGTGGACTTTGCTTCGCGCAGCGCGCCCTCAATGTCCTCTATCAAAGTGGTCTCGTCCGTCACTAGCCTCTGGCCGCGACCGCCGCCGCCGCCAACCGCCTTGAGCAGGACGGGCAGGCCCATCGCGCGCACCTCGTCGGCGATCTCCTGCGGGTCGGACCGCGCGCCCTCGGCGCCAGCGATTACAGGGACGCTGGCGGCCACGGCGGCCTCCTTGGCGCTGGCCTTGTCGCCAAAGCGTTCCAGCGTTTCCGGGGTCGGCCCCATGAAGATCATGCCGGCGGCATCGACCGCGCGGGCGAAATCGGCGTTCTCGGCGAGGAAGCCATAACCGGGGTGGATCGCATCCGCGCCGACCGACTTGGCGGCCTCGATCACCGCGTCAATTTTCAGGTAACTCTCGGATGCCGGACCGGCGCCGATGCAGATCGACTTGCCGATTTCGCGGACATGAAGGGCATTGGCGTCGGCCTCGGAGTGCACGCCGACAGGGGTGATACCGCTGGCTCGCGCGGTGCGCGCGATCCGGCAGGCAATTTCGCCGCGATTGGCGATAAGAAGCGTTTTGATTTTCATGGTTCGCTCCTCACATCCTGAACACGCCGAAATTGGTTTCGACCTTGGGTCTGCGCGACGTCACATCCAGCATGAGCGCCATCACATCGCGGGTTTCAGAAGGCTCGATCACGCTGTCGATCCACAGGTTAGAGGCGAAGTTGTAGGCACCTTGAAAATCCTCGTATTCCTTGCGGATGGGCGCCTTGAAGGCTTCCTCTTCCTCGGGGGTCCAGCTTTTGCCCTCGCGTTCATTGATCTGGGCGCGGACCTGCGCCAGCACGCTGGCAGCCTGTTCCGGTCCCATGATGGCGGCGCGGCCCGTGGGCCAGGCAAAGGTCGCATCGGGTTGGAAGGGCCGGCCAAGCATGGCCAGATATCCCGCCCCGTAGGACCCGCCGGTGATGATGGTGAATTTCGGGACCCGAGCCGAGGACATGGCCGTAATCATCTTGGCGCCCGCCTTGGCGATGCCCATCTGTTCGACTTCGCGACCGACCATGAAGCCGTTCACGTCCGCCAGGAACAACAGCGGGATATCCCGCTGGACGCAGAGATTGATGAAATGGGTCGCCTTCAGCGCGGCTTCGACAAAGAGCACGCCTGTATTGGCCAGAATGCCGACCTCATGGCCGTGGATCCGACCCCAGCCCGTCATCAGAGTGTCGCCATAAAGTGGCTTGAATTCGTGAAAATCGCTGTTGTCCACCAGTCGCGCGACGATCTCGCGGTTGTCGGTGGGCACCTTGGTATCGCGGCTGACGATACCGTAGATTTCCTCGACCGGGTAGGCTGGCGCGCTTGGCGCGGCGGGGGTCTTGCGGGGCTGAAGCTTTTCGCCAAGGTGGCTCACGATTTCGCGCGTGATGGCCAGGGCGTGTGCGTCGTCTTCGGCCAGGTGATCGGTCACACCCGAGACAGAAGAGTGCATCTTGCCGCCGCCCAGCGATTCTGCATCAACCTTTTCGCCGGTCGCCGCGAAGGTCAGCTCTGGTCCGCCCAGGTACATGAAGCCCTGGCCACGCACGATCACGACCTCGTCGCAAAGCGCAGGAATATAGGCGCCGCCCGCGGTGCAGGGGCCCATGACCACCGCGATCTGCGGCACGCCGTCGCCCGACATGCCGATCTGCTGGTGGAAGATCGAGCCGAACTGACCCTCGTCGGGGAAGATATTTTCCTGATCCGGCAGGAAGGCACCGCCGGAATCGACCAGCGTGATCACCGGAAGGCGGTTCTTCCAGGCGATCTTCTGCGCGCGCACATGCTTGCGGGAGGTCATGCCAAAGTAGGTGCCACCCTTCACGGTGGCATCGTTGGCGATGATCATGCATTGCCGTCCCTCGATGACGCCGATGCCGGTGATGATACCGGCCCCAGGAGGGACACCATCATATTTGTTCAGCCCGGCAAGCTCTCCGACCTCCAAGAAAGGGGAGCCGGGGTCGATCAGCCGCTCGATACGCTCGCGCGGCAGGATCTTGCCTTTGCTCACATGCCGCTCGCGCGCCTTTTCGGGGCCGCCAACGCGTTGCTGTAGCCGAAGGGAATGCAATTCGTCGATTTTCTCGCGATATCGCGCATCGTTCTCCCGGAAGTCGTCGGATCCGGTGTCGAGGAGGGATTTCATTTTTGTCATGGCAGGTCGGGATATTCTCTCAGAACAAAGGCGACCTTGGCGGCGCCGGGTTTTTCAAACGTATCAGGGGCGACCAAGTGAACGTCGGCCTTGAAGACAAGGGCATCACGCAGGCGCTGTTCGATCTTTTTCTTGAGCGCGCTGTCGTTCGCGGCATCACGGTCAGGCCCGCGTTCAACGATCACCTTCAATGCGCCCTGAGTGGTATGGCCCTCAAAGTCAGCCACGATGCGCATGACGCCGTTGGTGTCCGGCACCATCTCCGTGATCACGCTGTTGATGGCAGAGGGGAACACATTGGCCCCGCGGACGATCAGCATGTCGTCGGTCCGGCCGGTGCAGCGGATTTTGGCCCCGGTGCGGCCACAGGTACATTCGGTGTCGAGGACCTCGATGTAGTCACCCGAGCGGAACCGCACGACGGGGCTCGCCTCACGGCCGAGCGCGGTATAGACCATCTCGCCCTCAGCGCCTTTTTCCCAGGGGATGATCTTCCCGCTCTCGGGGTCGAGCAGCTCGGTGATGACGTAATCCATGTTGCACATGTGCATGCCCGACTGGGCGTCGCATTCGGCCCAATAGGTCACGCCCAAATCGGTGCCGCCCAGCATTTCGGTGCATTTCGCGCCCCATGCCTCTTCGATCTTGGCGCGGATTGCCGGGATGCCGCCGCCGGGCTCACCGCCGACGACGATATGTTCGACGCCCAACTCGGTGGCCTTGCAGCCGAGGACTTCGGGCGCCTTTTCCGCCAGGTGCAGAACAAAGTTCGGCGCACCCACGATGCAGCGCGGACGTGTGTCGGCACAGGCGCGCAGCAGACGTTCCGCCCCGCCATCCGCCCCGACCGGGACGTCGACGGCACCCATGTACTGTAGGCCCTGCACCACCGGAATACCGCCGACAAAGCCCTTGGCCAGCGAGAAGGCGTGCAGCACAAGGTCGCCGGGGCGCACACCATTGGCAAAGAAGCAGCGCGCTGTCATCTCGTGCCACATCTCGGCGTCGGCCTCGGTCAGCGCCACGTAGGACGGGTTGCCGGTTGTCCCCGAGGAGGCCTGCATCTGGATGATGTCGGCCATCGGCGCCGCGCGGTGTTTGCCGAAAGGCGGCTCTGCGCCAAGGCTCTCGCGGATTTCGGTCTTGTAGGTGTAGGGCAGTTTCTGCAGGTCTTCGATGGTGCGGATATCATCGAAATCCACGCCGGCCTCGGCGAGCTTTTCCTGATAGAAGGTCGAGTTCGCCTTGAGGTAGGCCATCTGATCGCGCAGCCGCTCTTCCTGGATGCCGCGCACCTTGTCGAGGGGCATGCCCTCGATCTCGTGCCAGAAGCGATCGTTCACCTTGCTGGCGGCGTCCTGCCGCCGGAAGCGCATTCCAAATTGCATGTCGTCCTCCTTTTCAGGGCAGCGCGATCAATACGACCGTGGCAAGCCCATGACTTTTTCACCAATGAAGCTGAGACATAGTTCGCGGTTGACGGGTGCCGTGCGCAGCAACCGGACGAGCGGGTACATCTCGTAAAGCCCAGTATCCTCTGTAAAGCCCGATCCGCCATGTGCCTGAAGCGCGGCGTCCACGGCCTCGATTCCCGCCTCTGCGGCGGCGTATTTGGCCATGTTCGACGAGGCACCGGCAGGCAGCTTGTTGTCAAACTCCCATGCGGCGCGCCGGGTCATCAGGCTGGCCATTTCGACCGCCGTATGTGCCCTGGCCATCGGATGCTGGACGCCCTGATGCGCGCCGATGGGCTGATCAAAGACGTTGCGTTCCGACGCGTAGGCCACACCCTTGTTGAGGGCAAAGCGTCCGATGCCGCAGCACAGGGCCGACAGAATGATCCGCTCGGGGTTGAGACTGTCGAACAGGATCGAAAAGCCGTCGTCGATTTCGCCGACGATGTCCTCGGGTCCGAGGTCGACGTCGTCAAAGAACAAAGTCCACTGTTCCTCGGGCAGGGGGATCGAGATATTCACCCGCTGCTTCTCCACGCCCTTTTTCTTCAGGTCGACGGCAAAGAGGGTGAAGCCGTCGGTCTTGCGGCTGACTTCGGTATGCGGCTTGGTCCGCGCCACGACCAGACAATAGTCCGACACGTCGGCCCCGGTGATAAAGGTCTTTTCGCCCGACAGGCTGAACCGGTTGCCACGCGGCTTGGCCAGTGTGGTCGCCTTCATGGTGTTGGAACCGGCACCGGGCTCGGTGATCGCGAAACAGAACTGGATATCGCCCCGGCACGCGGCCGGGAGGAGTTCTTTTTTGTGAAACTCAGAGCCATGGCTGGCGATATGGGCCAGCGACATTGTCGGCCCGACGACCATCATCAAGAGGGGAATGCCGTAGTTGGCCGTCCCTTCCATGAAGAGGGCCATTTCAGTCATCCCGAGACCGGCTCCGCCGTATTCCTCGGGCACCATGATCCCCAGAAAACCGTCATCCGCGATCTTCTGGAACATCTCCCTGGGGAATTCGTGCTTGCGCGCATGCTTCAACCAGTAGTTGTTGTCGTATGACTGCGCCAGTTGGCCGCCATATTCGTATATCTGGCGCTGCTCGTCGTTCAGAGTGAAATCCATGGTCTTTCCTTAACCCTTAAAGTCAGGTTTGCGCTTGTTTTCGAAGGCTTCGAGCCCTTCGGCCACGTCCCCGCTGGGAAGGGCGCGAATGGCTGCGTCGCGTTCAAGCCGCATCTGCTGGTCGATGCCAAGGTCCGATCCCTCGCGCGCCAGCCGCTTCATCTCGGCGATGCCGGGCCGCGACCGGGTCGCGATCTTCTGGCAATATTCCAACGCCGCCTTGTTCAGCTCCTCGTACGGCACGACATAGTTGACGAGACCGGCTTCCTGAGCTTCGGATGACTTGAGCCAACGGGCGGAGAACATGAGGTCGAGCGCCCGACGCAAGCCCATCAGCCGTGTCAGACGTTGCGACCCACCCCAGCCCGGAATCAGGCCGAATTGCGCGTGCTGATCGCCGAACTGCGCCGTTTCTGCCGCGAAACATACGTCGCAGGAGAGCATCAGTTCGATCCCGCCGGCCAGGCACAGCCCCTGCACGGCCACAACGACAGGGAGGGAGCTCGTTTCGAGGTCACGCAGGTTCTCCATGCCAAAGGCGATGAAGTGGTCCAGTGCGGCGGGATCGTTCAGTTTGCCTTTCACTTCCGTCAGATCGGCGCCTGTGCAGAAGTGCTTGCCCTGCGCGCGAATGAGGATTGAACGGATGTCTCGGTTCGCCTCGAAATCTGCGCGTGCGGCGGAGATGCACTTGTGCACCTCCAGGGAAAGACAGTTGAATTTGTCGGGGCGGGCCAGCTCGATGATACCGACGTTGCCCTCGATTGTTACGCTGATCGGGTCACTCATTTGTGGGCCGCCCTTGACTTTGGATCATACTGAAGCGCCATCCGTCCGGCTTTTTCCCGGGCAATCACCAGCTTTTGGATCTGCGCGGTGCCATCGCCAATCTGCAGACCAAGCACGTCGTTGTAACGCTGATGGTGCGGCAGGTCGGTGGTGTAGCCATAGTGGCCGTGAAGGATCAGACACTGGTGAATGATCTCGCAGGCCGTCTTGGGCAGGTACCATTTGCACATCGCCGCTTGCGAGGTGTGGGGCATGCCACGGTCGCGCAGGTCCAGCGTATAATAGCAAAGCTGGCGCATCATGGTCAGTTGGGTTTCGGCCTCGGCCAGCGGGAAGCTGACACCCTGATATTGCACGATGGGCGCGCCAAAGGCTTCGCGCTCCTGAACGTAGGCCCAGGTTTCATCCACGGAGGCTTGCGCCGAGCCGAGGCATTCCAGACCGATCAATGCACGGGAATAGTCAAAGCCCGCCATGATCGTGCCAAAGGCGCGATCCTGTTCAGCCATCATGTTTTCGGCCGGAATGAAAACGTCGTCAAAGAAGACCGAACCGCGACCGACGGGCTTGGTGCCGATGTCGTCGAAGTGGGTCCGCTTGATGCCTTCCTGATTCAGGTCGACGAAAAACGCGCTGACACCGCGCGAGCCGCCGTTCGGATCGCCGGTACGTGCAAAGACGACGGCTGCATCGGCCTGCGCCGCAAAGCTCATCGAGGTCTTTTCGCCGTTCAGGCGCCAGCCGTTGCCGGATTTCTCGGCCTTGAGAATCAGGTTCGCTGCGTCCGATCCGCCGCGCGGCTCGGTGAGGCCCAAACCGATGAGGGTTTCGCCCGCGACGACCTTGGGCACCCATTCCGACGCGATGTCCTTGGACGCGTGTTTGGCAACCATCCCGCCCATGAGCGAGCCGAGCAGTTGAATGTAGCTTGCGTTGAAATCCGCATAGGCGATCTCTTCAACGATGAGGCCGGACGTCACCGACGATTCTCCAAGCCCGCCAAACTCTTCGGGCAGATCGGCGCCGATCAGACCCAGGCTGCCCATTTCCTTAAGCAGCTCGCGGTCAAAGGTATGTCCGCTGGCCCGCTTGAGGTAGCTGGACGCCAATTTTTCCGTAGCGAAACGCTTCGCGGTTTCCCGAAACGCCTTTTGGTCTTCTGTTGGCTGAAATTGCATCGGCCGCCTCCCCTGGCTGAATTATTCCTCTTCCCTAAAATCTAACGAATGTTAGAATGCTGATCAAGAGGAGTTTTAAGGAGGATGCTCACAATGGAAAATGCGCCGAACGAAAATTTCGCGACATTGCTCTCACCCATTCAGGCGGGTCAGACACGGGTGCGAAACCGCGTTATCATGGGGTCTATGCACACCAGACTTGAGACCGAGCCCGATGGGATCGCCAAGCAGATCGCGTTTTATGCGGAGCGTGCGCGCGGTGAGGCAGCCATTTTGGTGACGGGCGGGTTCTCGCCGAACGCTGAGGGCATCTTCGATCCCGAGGGGCCGCGAATCGATGATCTCGAAGCGGCGATGGAGCTGCGTCCGATCTGCGAGGCCGTTCAGGCGGAAGGCAGCCTGATGTGCGCCCAGCTCCTGCATGCGGGCCGTTATGCAAAAATCGAGAACTGCGTCGCGCCCTCACCGATTCGCTCGCCGATCAATCGTTTCGTCCCCCGCGAGATGACGGACGAAGATATTCGCCGCACCATTGATGATTTTGCCTCCGCCGCCGCGAACGCAAAGGCCGTGGGTTTCGATGGCGTCGAGATCATGGGCTCCGAGGGATACCTCATCAACGAGTTCACGGTCCTGCACACCAACAAGCGTGAGGATGACTGGGGCGGCAGTGCCGAAAACAGGCATCGTTTTCCGGTAGATATTGTGCGCGCCGTACGTGAGCGTTGCGGGCCGGAGTTCCTGATCATCTACCGTATCTCCGCCGCCGATCTGGTCGACAATGGCGCGCCGACAGAGGAAATAACCGCCCTGGCCCGCAAGATCGAAGCCGCCGGCGCGGACATCTTGAACACCGGGATCGGCTGGCACGAAGCGCGTGTGCCGACGATTGCTTACCAAGTGCCGCGTGGAGCCTGGCGCAATGCGGCTGCCAACGTAAAAGCAGCGGTGTCCATTCCGGTCGTGGCCTCCAACCGGATCAACACGCCGGAAATGGCCGAAGAGATTCTGGCCTCGGGTGACGCGGACATGATCTCGATGGCGCGGCCCTTCCTCGCCGATCCTCATTTCGTGCGAAAGGCGCGCGAGGGGTGCGCCGAAGAGATCAACACCTGTATCGCGTGCAATCAGGCTTGCCTGGATTTCATCTTCTCCGACCTTCCGGTGAGTTGCCTGGTCAATCCCAAGGCCGGGCGTGAGACAGAGTTTCGTGACACCCCGTCGGAAAATCCAAAGAAGGTCGCCGTTGTAGGTGGCGGCGCTGGTGGCATGGCCGCTGCTGCCGAGGCCGCGCGGCTGGGCCACGACGTCACCCTGTTCGAAGCCGCCGACAAGCTCGGGGGTCAGTTGAACCTGGCTCGCGCCGCGCCGGGCAAGGACGAATTCGACGAAACCATGCGCTATTACAGCGGCCAGATGAAGAAGCACGGGGTCGATCTGCGTCTCGCGCATCGAGCCGGCGCAGAGGACCTTGAGGGATATGATCACGTCGTCATAGCCACTGGTGTGACGCCGCGCGTGCCCGAGCTTCCTGGTATCGATCATCCCAAGGTTGCCACCTACGCCGAGATCCTGTCGGGAGAGCGCGAGGCGGGTGAAACTGTCGTTGTGATGGGGGCAGGGGGCATCGGTCACGATGTGGCGGAATTCCTCGTGACCGCACCGGCTGAGGTCCATAACCTCGGGGTTTTCTGCGACACTTGGGGCGTCGATCCGAAATTCGCCGTGTCTGGGGCCCTGGCGGGCGATCCACTGGGTCTGAAATCATCGCGTCGCAACGTGGTCATGCTGCAGCGGAAGAACTCCAAACCCGGTGCCGGGCTCGGTGTCTCCACCGGCTGGATCCTGCGCAATGCCCTGCGCAAACATGGGGTCGAGGCGCTGGGCGGGATTGTCTATGACCGGATCGACGACGCGGGCGTGCATATCCTCGTGGACGGCAAGCCAAAGGTTATCGCAGCGGATACCATCGTGCTTTGCACCGGTCAGGAATCAGAGCGTGATCTGGCTGCGGATCTGGCGACACGCGGTGTTACCGTCACGATGATTGGCGGGGCAAAGGAGGCGGCTGAGCTTGACGCGCTGCGTGCCATTGACGAGGGGATGCGGTTGGCTCAAAGTCTCTGAAAGAACTCCATTTCAGTTGAGGATGTTATGTTACCGGAAGTCATGCGCGCCGGACGCGCCGATCTATACTCCATCTTTCGTACCCGTGCGCAGGACTGCGCGGACAGGGTGGCCGTCGAGGACGGGAGCAAGAGCTGGACTTATGGGGAATTGCGAGATCGGGTTGACCGTCTGGCGGCCGTTTTTCTGGCACGCGGCGTGGCCCCCGGTGATCGGATCGCGATCCTGTCGCGGAACCGGTCGGAATACCTGGAGGTGGAACTGGCCGCTGCGGGGATAGGCGCGATCGTAGCTTGCCTGAACTGGCGACTCGCATCGGATGAGCTGCGACATTGCAACGATCTGGTCGAGCCGAAACTCGCGGTTGTCGAACAAGGCTTCATGGCGGCGTATCGGGACATTTCCGATACGCCCTGCCTCGAAATCGGCGCGGAATTGGAAGCGGCCATTGCCAAAGCCGAAGCCGATCCGCGCACCGGGACGCTGGTTGATGACCCCGAGGCCGGGCTGACGATCCTTTATACATCGGGAACAACAGGCTTGCCCAAGGGCGCGCTGATCAGTCATCGCGCGCATATCGCCCGGTCCATGGCATTTGCGGCACAATTGGCGCTTGATCCCGGCGACGGGTTCATCGCCTGGGCGCCGATGTTTCACATGGCCTCAACCGACCATACGCTGGCGACGATCCTGCGCGGCGGCACAGTCATTATGGTCGACGGGCTGCAACCCAGCATCATCAACGAGGCGTTATCGCGTCACAAGATCGGCTGGTTCGTGATGATGCCGGGCGCGTTCGATGCCTTCATCGCGGAGCGTCGCGCCAATCCGCTGCCGCTCAAGGGTATCAAGGTCTGTGGGGCGATGGCCGATCTTGTGCCTCCGCATCAGATTGCGGAGCTGACAGAACTGCTCGACGCGCCCTATCTGAATTCCTTTGGGGCGACGGAAACCGGGCTGCCACCGGGGACCGCCGGTCTGATTGCACCGGGCGTCGTACCGAAGACCTTGTCCAAACGGGTCAGCGCATTCTGCGAAGTTCGCCTGGTCGATCCCGACGACCGTGTGGTCCCGGACGGAGCGCCGGGTGAGATGGCCGTGCGCGGCCCGACTTTGTTTTCGGGCTATTGGAACGCCGACGACACGAATGCTAAAGACTTTCGCAATGGCTTTTTCCATATGGGCGATCTGTTCCGGCGCAATCCGGACGGCACCATCGATTTCGTGGACAGGGCCAAATACTTGATCAAGACCGGCGGCGAGAACGTCTATCCGGCAGAGATCGAGCGGGTGCTTTTGGCGCATCCGAGTGTGGTTGACGCAGCCGTTGTGCGGGCATTCGATGTGAAATGGGGGGAAAGCCCGGTGGCCTTTGTCGCATGCGTCGAAGGGGGACCGGACGCTGACGAACTGATGGGCCTCTGCCGTGAGATGCTGGCAGGTTACAAGCGCCCTCGTGAGTTCCGCTTTATCGCTTTTGAGGATTTCCCAAGGTCGACCAGCGGAAAGGTCCAGCGGCACCTTCTCGAAGCGCAGCTTGCGGACTGACAGGAGATCCGGCGGGGCCGGGTCTGATTTGGGCCTTGTCGCCCCCGCCACTGTCAGTCGGCGGTCGCCGTCCATGACGCAGGCATCGCCATCGTTTCCCTCAGCGGGGCGACGAGCCTTTTCTGCTCGCCGCCCGCACATGAGCGTTTTCAGTCCCGCAAAGGGTCCGGTGTCGCGGATAGCGAAGGGACCTCACCTCGCAGTCAGAAAGCTTTCGCGCTGCGCCGGCCTCGGATAGAGCGGCGCAGCCACTGGATCACCGGACGAAGGCGCTCTTGTTCTCGGCCACGAAATCCTTGAAGCGGCGCGCCGGGCGTCCCAGCACGTCACTCACCGTGGTTTCGATGCCACCGAGGTAGCCCTTGGGCGCGATGGAGGCCAGCTCTACCATGGCCCCGGCGACCTCTTCCTGCATGCCGCCAGACATCATGGCCGCCTTGGCGTCATCGGGCGCGAGGGGTGCGGCGGTGATGGATTGTCCGGTCGCCTCTGACAAGGTTGCCGCGACATCTTCGCCGGTCAGGGCTTCCGGGCCGGTCAAACCATAGCCCTTGCCCTCGTGGCCCGAGCCGGTCAGCGCTTCGGCGGCGACATCGGCGATATCACGGGCATCGATCCAAGCCACCGGTCCACCCAGATCGTCGTAGTAAACCCCCTCCTTCGCGATGCTGTCGGCCTGCCACAACAGGTTCTGCATGAAATAGGTCGGCTGCACGAAGGTCCAGTCCAGCCCGCTTTCCTTGACCAACTCCTGGGTTTCGGAATGCCATTTGCCAAAGGTCAGGCCCGCCTTGGGAGAGGCGCCAAGCCCGGTCGCCAAGACGACGTGGCGCACGCCAGCGGCCTTGGCCGCCTCGATCGTGTTGGCCTTCCAGCTGCGCATGTCGAGGTGTGCGGGGGTCACCAGATAGATCTTGTCCGCGCCGGCGCAGGCCTGTTCCAGCGCTGCGGGATCGGTGAAATTCGCGGCGACCGCTTCGCAGCCCTTCGCCTTGAGGGAGTCGATCTTGGCGGGGTCGCTGGTCACGGCGCGCACTTTCGCGCCCTTGGCGAGCAGCGCCTCGATGAGCGGTGAGCCGGTGTTTCCGGTGGCTCCGAATACGGTGATCATATCTGGTCCTTTCTAAGCGCCGCGATGGGCTTCATGGTTTCGGGATTGCTGACGGATGACAGGTCTCCGGGATCCTCATCCAGGAAGGCCGCGCGCACGATCCGGCGCATTGTCTTCATGCTGCGCGTCTTGGGCAGTGCCTCGACGAAGTGGATCTCGCGAGGGCGGAAGGGTTTCGAGACGACCTCGCCCACACGATCCTTGAGCTGTTCGACGAGCGCGTCATCGGGCGAGACACCCGGTGCGGCCACGCAGACACAGACCACGGCGACGCCTTTGATGTCATCGGGCGCCGCGATGGCGGCGGCGTCCAGAACTTTGCCAGTTTCGGTCAGGGCCGCCTCGATTTCGGGCGGGCCAATGCGTTTGCCGGCGATATTCAGCGTATCGTCCGAGCGGCCGAGGATGTACCAGGTCCCGTCCGGATCGCAGCGCACCCAGTCGCCGTGCCGCCAGATGCCCGGAAAGGTCGACCAGTAGGTTTCCAGATACCTTTCGCGGTCGCCCCAGATGGCCGGGGTCAGACCCATGGGCGGCTGGGTCACGACCAGTTCGCCTACTTCGCCCTGCGGAGCATCGCTGGCATCTTCCCGCAGCACCTTCGCCCCGACACCCAGAGATTGCGCGGAAAATCCGCCGGGTTTGATTTCATGGAGCACGGTAGAGGTCAGAATCGCACCGAAAAGCTCGGTTCCACCCGCTATGTTCAGCGGTACCGCGCGGCGGCGGCAGATATGATCGAGGTGCCAGAGCCAGGCGTCATCGGTCCACGGCTCGCCGGTCGACGCGACAATGCGCAGCTGCGAAAGATCGTAATCCGGAAGGGGCGCCGGGTCTTGGGTCATGAACTGCCGCACCAGGGTCGGGGCGACGCCGAGATGTGTGACCTTCAGTTCCGAGGCGATCCGCAGCAGCCTGAACGGATCCGTAGGCATCGAGGGCGCGCCCTCGGCCAGAACCAGCGTCGCACCGGAGAGCAGCACAGACAGAAGCGTGAGCGGCCCCATGACCCAGCCCATGTCGGTCATCCACAGGTGCCGATCGTCGCGTTTCATGTCGAGGCACAACAGGAAGTCACATGTCGCCTTGGCCTGAACGCCGAGGTGGGTGTGAACGACGCCCTTGGGCCGTCCTGTGGTGCCGGAGGTATAGGCGATCAGCAGCGGGGCATCCGCGTCCAGGGGGTGGGCCGGAAATGTCGGATCCGCTTGGCCGATGGTCTCCTGCCAGTCGAGATCGCGGGTCGGATCGGCCACCGAACCGCCGAAACGTCGCAAGCTGATGAGGGTATGAACAGACGGCACTTCCTCTAGGGCTTCGGCGAGGGCGGCTTCCATCCAGACCGGCTTGCCCCGGCGTGGCGTGGCGTCCGCCGTCAGCACGGCGACAGCCTTGGCATCGTTGAGCCGGCTGATGATGGCGGGCGGGGCAAAGCCCGAGAACAGCGGCACTGCAATAGCCCCCAATCGGGCGATCCCCAGAAATGCGGCTTCGATCTCCGGGATCATCGGCAGGTAGATACCGACGGCCTGGCCGGGTTTCACGCCGCGTCGGGCGAGGGCCGAGGCGACGCGGGCGGCCTCCGCGCTCAGGTCGGAATAGGTCCAGCTGCGGCGGCTTTCGTCTTCGCCGACCCAGTCGATCGCGGTCTTGTCGCCGAGACCTTCCGCGATGCGGGCGTCAAGGCAGGTTTCCGTCAGGTTCAAGGCGCCATCGACGGCCCATTTGATCGATTCCGGCCCCTCGGAGATATCCCGTAATTGGGTATAGGGTCGGTTAAACTTGATCCCGGCCAGGTCGATGATCCGGTCCCAGAACCAGTCAGGCTCGGCATTGGCCCGGTTGGCAAGATCTTCGTAACTGTCCGCGCCGCAGTCTTTCAGGAAAGCGGTCAGCGTACTTGATTGTTGAATATCACTGTCTGGCTGAAACATTCTTTAACCTTAATGCCAAAAAGGAAAAGGCCGCACCGAAGGCGCGGCCAGTTGGGGAGGTAACTCTGGACACGGTGTGTCGGCGGTGACCTGCGAGAGGCACCGCCGACAGGGATCAACCGTGCATCGACAAGCCACCAGAAACCGAAATGACCTGGCCGGTGATGAACCCTGCGTCATCCGACGCCAGGAAGCAGATAATTCCGGGATAATCGCTCGGCTGGGCCAGACGTTTCATCGGGATGGCCCGCTTGAGACCTTCCGCGATCTTGGCACCGGCTTCGCCTTGAGCGACCTGAGCAAAGAGAGGGGTATCTGTCGGGCCAGGCGCGACGGCGTTCAGCTGGATGCCCTTGCGGGCAAGTTCACGGGCCACGGTCTTGGTAAAGGAGATGATGCCGCCCTTACACGCGGAATAGACCGCCTCACCGGAGGAGCCGACACGACCGGCATCGGAAGCGATGTTGATCACACGACCGCCACCATTCTTGACCATACCCGGAAGCACGGCATGGTGCATGTTCAGCGGACCGTAAAGGTTGATGTCGATAACTTTCTTCCAAAGCTCTTCATCGCTGTCCAGGAACGGCTTGATCAGGTCCCATCCGGCATTGTTGACGAGGGCGTCGATCGGTCCCCCGGCTTCGAATGCGGCGACGGCCTTGTCGACCTGGGCGCGGTCGGTGATGTCCGCCTTGAACGCCTGGCCTTTGCCGCCGGCACCCTGAATAAGCTTCACGGTTTCCTGTGCGGCCTCTTCATTCAGGTCAAAGACTGCGACTTCAGCCCCCTCTGCGCCGAAACGCTCGCTGACCGCGCGTCCGATACCGCTGCCGCCACCAGTTACGATGACGCGTTTTCCACTTAAACCTCGCATGGGCCAAGCCTCCTCTTTTTGTCAATTTACTCTCGCGCGACGATCAAGAACTTGATTCGACGCGCTTCTCAGCATATTCTAACTGTTGTTAGATTTATTGCAATGCACAGGTTAGAAACAGATAGGTACCCCCACCACTCCGCTGAAACGGCTGGAAGAGGCAATGACGAATACTGAGGACAAGTTGAGCAAGTCGGAAAAGACACGCGAGGACATACTCTCTGCTGCGGCTCGGCTGTTCCGGCATGAGGGCTACTATGCCACGACCATGCGCGATATCGCGGAGAAAACCGGGATCGAAGCCGGAAGCATTTACTATCATTTCGGCTCCAAAGAGATGATTCTGAACGAGGTTCTCGATATCGGCGTTCGGGATCTCTACCGGAGAATCAGCGAGATCGTCCTTGCTGCGAAAGATAATCCCGAAAATTTCCGCAAATCCTTTGCCTTGCTCATCGAGACGCATCTCACCTATCTTTTGACTGACAGCGATTTCACCTCAGCAAATATTCGAAACTATCCGATGCTGTCGGATGAGACACGTGCCCCCCACCGTGAGTTGCGAGCAGCCTACGCTCAGGTCTGGAGCGACTTCTTAAGAGACGCCAAAGCCTCGGGGTTTCTGAGGAAGGACATATCAATTTCTGCAATCCGGCAGTTCGTCCTGAGCGCGATGAACTGGACCGTTGAGTGGTATGATGTCGGTCGTTATCCCGTGCATATCCTCGCAGAACGGATGAGCAAACTGATACTCGACGGGATGTGTTCGCTGTGCAGGGCGGATACAGGCGGGCTGATGACGAGCAATGCCGTGTCCTTTGGACCGACTGAATCGACTGGCAAGGCCGCCAGAACCCGTGCGGAGATTTTGCAAGCCGCGGCACGGGTGTTGCGGGACAA
This sequence comes from Pseudooceanicola sp., assembly GCA_002709085.1. GTDB lineage: Bacteria > Pseudomonadota > Alphaproteobacteria > Rhodobacterales > Rhodobacteraceae > Pseudooceanicola. The sequence goes on from PAPR01000037.1 coordinate 144,057, forward strand.
TGGATACAAGGCAGCCACGTTGCGCCAGATTGCGGCCGAAGCGAACATGCAGGCGGGCAGTGTCTATTATCATTTCAAATCGAAGGAAGCGATCGTGGACGAGGTCCTGGACGCGGGGCTAAGCGATCTGCTGGCGGGTGTCAGCGCGGCGGCCGATCAGTTTCCCGAGCCCTATGATCATCACGCCAGGATTGCGACCGCCATCTGGACGCATCTTCATTTCCTCTTCATGGCCAGCGAATTCACCTCTGCCAATATCCGCAGCTACGGGATGCTTCCTAATGAGTTCCGCGAGCGCCACGGCGAGATCCGGCACGAATACGGCAGGCTCTGGGATCGGATCCTGCGCGAAGCGCAAGAGGACAACGCCATCAGGTCGGACATCAAGATCGTCCCTCTGCGTCAGGTGATGCTGGGCGCGCTGAACTGGACGGTTGAATGGTTCGATTCGAATAAGGCGGGAACCGACGGGTACCTTTCCCTCGCCGAGTTTTCCGACATGCTGATCAAACTGCTGCTCGAAGGCATTTGCGACAGGGAAACCGCCACCTACGCGGAGCAGGTAGCGGCGAGTTAAGCGCGGTTTCTGCGGGGTTCAGACCAACAGGAAGTGGTAGAGCCCTTCCGCGACGGGTTTGTCCCGGGCTGTCTGCCAGGTATTCACGCTGACGCTTGCGATGCGCTTTCCCTTGCGGGTCACGTCGGCCCGCGCAAAAAGCGACCCTTTCACCGCGGGCCGCAGATAATCCACGGTAAGGTTAATCGGCTTGGCCGGGGCGTCCGTGAAATCGGGATGGACGGCAATCGCCGCGGTGGCTTCCATCAGACTCGCGATGATTCCACCGTGGTAGTATTCCATGACCGGGTTCCCGATCAGGCGCGGTTGAAATTTGACTTCGGCCTCCGCATGGAGCGAGTCGAGATCCTGAATTTCAAAATTCATGAAGCGAAAGAATGGGACACGCGAGATATTCGCGTTAACGGATTGCAAGTTCATTTCGCGCCCTCAGCCTGGATCATCGCTTCGTAAAGGCTGATTTCGCCCCGTGTCAGGGCGAAGGAGGCAGTCCCGCGTGCGATTTCTTCGTCCTCATGGTGATCGAACCAGATGCTGCCCGAGTTAAAGGCGATGTGGCGCGTTTGGCGATAGCAATTTGCGCGAACAATCACGTCCGACCGCGAAAGCGCCGCACGCAGGTAGTCCACCCTAAGATCGAGTGTAGCCATCGTGCTGACGCCCTCGATGGCTATAAAGTTCGCGAGCCCGAATACGCTGTCGAGAAGGGCGGTCAGGATGCCGCCGTGGAGCAGTGTCTGATCGCTGTCTACGCAGAAATCAGGGTTGAATGGCATGCGGACCAGAACGCCTTCGCTTGATACATCCTCGATCTGTAGTGCCATATGGGTTATGAGGCCGGACCCTCGCGCATTCCACATCTGCGCGATCTGGTCCATTTTCGTCTGACTTATTTCGGGCATTCAAGCTTTCCTTAGCGACCGGTAAAGTTCGGTTTTCGCTTTTCGATAAATGCCGAGATCGCTTCTTTGTGGTCCTCGGTCTGATGCATCAAGGCCTGATAGGCCGCAGCGGCATTCAGGAAATCTGGCAGGTCCATACGTTCGGCGTTGCGCATGAGACGCTTTGCGATACGCACCGCGCGCGGCGGTTTGGCGGCTATGACGGCGGCACGCTCGCGCGCCCGGTCCATGAGTTGGTCGTGAGGTACGACCTCCAGAACCATACCCAGCTTCAGCGCTTCATCGGCTTCGACCATGCGGCCCGAATAGGTCAGGTCGGCGGCCATCTGATGCCCAAGCCGGCGCAGCAGGAACCAGCTGCCCGCATCGCCCGGAATGATCCCGAGGTTCAGGAAGACTTCGCCGAATTTCGCCTTTTCCGACGCGACGCGCATGTCGCACATCATCGTCAGATCGCATCCCGCCCCGACTGCGGCACCGTTGACGGCGGCAATGGTGGGAATGTCGAGATTATAAAGCGCCTGGGGCAAAAGCTGCACCCCATCGACGTAGCACTGCGACGCAGCCAGCGGCTCCTTGCGGAAGACGCTCTCAGGGTCGTTCATTTCCTTGATGTCGCCACCTGCACAAAACGCAGGATCGGCGCCGGTCAGGATCATGACGCTGACGTCCGGGTCGGCCTGAACACGCGCGAAGGTGTCGAGCAGAGCGGCGATCATGGCGTTTCCGGTGATCGGATTACGACGCTTTGGATCGTTCAGCGTTACTGTAGCAATGCGGTCTTTAACGTCCAGCTGGACAAGATTATCACTCATTTCTTCCGTCTCCACGTTCCCGTTTGTCGAACATCTCGGGATTGATCATATCACGGGCATCGTGGCCCATGTGGAGAGTTTCCCCCCCGTCTACATAGACGTCTTCGCCGGTGATGAAATTCCCCAGGTCGGAGGCGAGGAAAATGATGGTGCCCGCGATGTCTTCGGCCATGCCCATTCGGTTGAGAACCGAACGATTGAGCTGCTTCCACTGCTCCGGCTGAATGGGGTAACGGCCCAGCGCTTCGGTCTTGATCGTACCGGGAGCGACGCAATTCAAGCGAATGCCGTATTCGCCCCATTCGGCGGCCAGCGTTTTCATCATGCCGGTCACACCGGCGCGCGCGGCGACCGTATGGGTGAAGCCGGTCAGGGCAGTGCGGCCCGAGATCGCCGTCACGAAAACGATCGAACCGCCGTTTTCGTACATGAAGTGATCGGCGACAGCGCGTGTCATCTGCCACGAGCCGATCAGGTTGTTGCGAATCACCGCCTCGAAACCCTTGTTGGTGATGTCGCGGGCGGCCGCGATATACTGGCCGCCTGCGTTATTCACCAAGACATCAAGCTGCCCGTAGTGGTCCTTGATACGCTTCATCGCGGTTTCGATGCTGTCCTCGTCGCGGGTATCGCCGGGCACAACGAAGGCCTCGCCGCCAGCCGCGCGGATCATCTCGGCGGTCTCTTCCAGCGGTTCTTCGCGGCGTGCGAACAATGCCAGCCTCGCCCCGCATGAGGCCATCTCAAGCGCGGTGGCACGACCCATTCCCGAACCCGATCCGGTGACAAGAGCCACCTGGCCCGCCATAAGGTCCGGCGCGTAGCGCCGGGCTTTAGTGTTGCTCATTTCTAGTCCCTCAGTTCTTCAAAAGTTCGCCGGCGATGATCAGCTTGCGCACTTCCTGGGTGCCCGCGCCGACCTCAAGCACACGGCCGGTGCGATAAAGACGGTTCACTTCGGTGTCGCGCATATAGCCCGAACCGCCGTGGATCTGAACCGCCTTGTCCAATACAAAGGAGGTCGCGGCGGCCGTCTTGAAAATTGCCGCTGCCGTCAGTTTGTGAATCTCGCCGCGACCGCCCTGACCTTCTTCGAGACCTTCGCACATGGCGACCGTCTTGAGAGAGAGGCTGCGCGCCGCTTCGATCTGCGTATACATGTCCGCCAGCATTGCCTGAACCATCTGGAAATTGGCGATCGGCTTGCCGAATTGTTGGCGGGTCTTGGCGTAGTCGATGGAAATGTCCAGCGCGCGCTGGGCGATGCCCAAGGCGTTGAAACACACGATAGCGCGTTCAAGGTCCAGTCCCGACATCGTCACGGCGACGCCGCCGTCGAGCTTGCCAACCAGGTTCTTGGCGGGCACGCGGCAATCCTCGAACACGAGCTCTCCTGTGGGCGAACCACGGAAGCCCATCTTGTTGAGCTTCTGCGCCACCTTGAAGCCGGGCGTGTCGGTTTCCACGATAAAGGCGGAAATGCCCTTGGCGCCTTTTTCGGGCGAGGTCTTGGCGTAGACCAGCACCAGATCGGCGATCGGCCCGTTGGTGATGTAAATCTTGGCGCCGTTCAGGATGTAGTCGTCGCCATCCTTTTTCGCCGTCGTTCGCATCGACCCCAGCGCATCCGACCCGGCACCCGGTTCGGTCAGCCCGAGGGCACCCACCAGCGTGCCATCGCAGAGGCCCGGCAGATATTTGCGGCGCAGGTCGTCATTGGCATTCCGGTAGATGTTATTAACGCATAGGTTGTCATGCGCCACGTGGGACAATCCGATCGCGGCCGAGGATCGCGACATCTGTTCGGTGATGATGCAGGCCGAGGTGAAGTCGAGCCCCGCCCCCCCGAATTCAGCCGGAACATTGAGGCCGAGGTAGCCCATCTCGCCCAGTTTGGGAAAGACCGAGGCGGGCAGGTCGTCGGTGTCATCCATTTCCGCGTTCAAGTGATGGAACTCGGAAAAGAAGAACTTGCCAGCCTGATCGGCCAGCGCCTGCTGCTCATCATTCATGAAATGGGTCGGCAGATTGATGTCGTTACGCAGTTGCTTGTTCATGGTCTGGTCCTCCCTCAGGCACGCAGTAATTCTTCGGCAATGATGATCTTGCGCACTTCACTGGTGCCGGCGCCGATTTCCAAAAGCTTGTTGGCGCGGAACAGCCGGTTGATTTCGGTGTCCTGCATGTAGCCAGAGCCACCGTGGAGGTGACACGCCTCGGTCACGGCTTTGTTGAACGCTTCGCCCGCGTAAAGGCAGGCGGCCGCTGTCAATTTGTGGATCTCGCCGCGTCCGCCGGCGCCTTTGGGCAGGCCGACACAGGCCGCCAGAGCGCGGTAGCCAAAGGCGCGCGCCGTCTCGACCTCCGTGTAGATTTCGGCCAGCTTGGACTGCACCATCTGAAACCGGGCGATCGGCTTGCCGAACTGCTCGCGCAGCTTTGCGTATTCGAGACCCAGTTCCAGCGCGCGCTCGGCCATGCCCACGCAAACCGAAGCGACCATTGCCCGCTCCAGATCAAGCCCGCTCATGACCACCGAAACGCCGGTGTTTTCTGCGCCGAGCATGGCCGACGCCGGCACGCGGCAGTCTTCGAACACCAGTTCCCCGGTGGGCGAGCCGCGAAAGCCCATCTTGTCGAGCTTCTGAGCGACCTTGAAGCCGGGATTGTCGGTCTCGATGATGAAGGCGGAAATGCCCTTGGCGCCTTTGGATTTGTCTGTTTTGGCGTAGAGCAGGATCACATCGGCGATCGGGCCGTTGGTGATGTAGATCTTCGAGCCGTTAATGACGTAGTCATCGCCATCACGGCGCGCGGTGGTCGCCATCGAGCCAAGCGCATCCGAGCCCGCACCGGGTTCGGTCAGGCCCAGTCCGCCGACCAGCTCACCCGAGCAGAGGCCCGGCACATATTTTTTCGCCTGCTCTTCAGAGCCGTTGCGCAATAGGTTGTTAAGGCACAGGTTATCATGTGCACCATGCGACAGCCCGACGGCCGGGTTCCATTTCGAAATCACTTCCGAAACCAGCGCTTGGGTAAATTCGTTCTGTCCGGAGCCGCCCAATTCTTCGGGTGCGGTGATCCCCAAAAGGCCCAGTTCGCCCATCTGTTTGAACAGATCGTCGGGCCACCAGTCCTCTTGATCCATGCGTGATTGCAGCGGGTGAAGCACCTCGCGCGACACACGCTCAACGTGGTCAACGACCTGCCGTTGCTCGTCTGTCAACGAATAATTAGCCCTAATGGCTTCCAGGTCGGCCATCTCCAAACCATTCTGACTGTTCATGAATTTTCCTCCCGAACGAAACAATTGATTGCCCATTGACCAAAATCAAACATATGTTAGATATTTATTCAAGACACGGTTTTAGCAACCCGACGTCATAAAATTCGGGGAGGCCGCGTTCGTTCGATAGGGGGGAGACATGTCGAATCGAAAGCTGCGCATAGGCTGCGCATCGGGGTTCTGGGGCGATACGCCTGAGGCGATTGGCCAGTTGGTTTCGAA
>PAPR01000038.1 GCA_002709085.1 Pseudooceanicola sp.
AGCATCAAACTCAAGCGAGCTGGCTGGGACGAGGCATTCTTATGCAGCGTTCTCAATGGGCTGTAAGAAGCATGATGCCAAACGCGATTGCCCTGCCGTGTAGGTATCTACTTCCATATGCAATCTGCTTAATAATTTCCACAGCTTCTCGAATTGGAATTTGACTGTCCTCGAGAAGGTCATCCAGATCACCATTTTCACAGTAGCGAGTTACGAAGTAGGCGTAATCAGCATTGATGATTCCGGCCGTGTCAACTTTTAGTATATTCGGAGCTTCAAGCTCCGATAGAATTGCTGGTTCAACATGAGCACCGTCTCCGTAGTAGTAAAATTTGACAGCTACTGGCCTATCAAGCAGCTTGTTCACACCGCATAGTGTAATGCCATTTGCTCCTTTCTCGAATTTCTTCGAGGACTGTAATCCTCACAAAGTTCTTCGAACTTTCCGCGAAATTCAACCGGGATGTCATCTGCAGATACTGTCATTCCTGTGCCGCCAAAAGAAATGCAGCTGATGAGAACGCAGCTTTCAGATAACCAGGGATGCCGGTTGGGGTGCCAGCGTAGTTCTTCTTCGCAAATGATGAAAGAGCCTGAGGGCTTACGAACTTAACATCACAGCCGTCGATAGACTGTATAAGAGACTCAAGCTTAAATGAAACTGCACCTCCGGCGAATTTCACCTTGTGCGCTCTATCTTTTATACAAACGACTTGAATCGAGTTCTCATGAACGAAAGACTGAATCGCGGACTTGAAGGACTTAATTGCTTCGCTTGATTTGTCGTTGCTCAACTTGACCCTTTTTGTACTAAGGTCGATGTATTTAGGACCGCCCTCCTGAACAAGTTCTACAACGGCCAGCCGCGCTTCGGAGCCCGACAATTCAACTCCACAAACTCGCATGGTTACCTCATAATTATTTCTGAAAGAACTTGCACTAAATGCGCTTCCAGGTGCAACTAAGAATTGAAAACGGCGCTAAGTGAGAGCGCTTTGGGAGAGGTTAGGTTCTGAGTTCGGACGCCTTCGGGCTATCGGTCTAAAAACCGCAGTGGGTTGCGACAGATGAACACCGCGCCGGATCCGGGCTCAGCTGTATGAAAAGCGCTTGGGAAAAAGACACCGCTTTACCTGACCTTCGTCGCACCCAGTTCAAATGTCCGGAAAGGTCCGATCTCGGTCATTAATGCGATCCAACGCGCGAGTCCGCTTGCCGCTCTTTTCCATTTGCTCTTTTCTTGTCCAGCATGAACTGTTGATAGCCCACCGCGCCCCCCCGGTGTCCTTCATGGGCAATTGCGGAATACGGCAAGTCGGCGAGTAAACACGAAGTTCCGAGGCTCGACACAAATATTGACCCTGCGTATCTCTGGCTAAGACGGCGCCAAAATGTGAGTTTTAGATAGAGTATTGAGAATCAAGCATTTTCTCAGATTCTGGGGTTCTCACGGCGCGAAAAACTATGCGCACCGCGAAAAACTATGCGCACGCCTACACCCAATCAAATATCTAGATTCTCCACGCTCAGCGCATTCGTCTGAATGAACTCGCGGCGGGGCTCCACGACGTCCCCCATCAGCTTGGTGAACAGATCGTCAGCCTCGGCCATGTCATCAACCTGCACTTGCAAGAGCGTCCGCGCCTCGGGGTCCAACGTCGTCTCCCACAGCTGTTCCGGGTTCATTTCGCCCAGGCCCTTGTAGCGCTGGAGTTGCAGGCCGCGTTCGCCCTCCTGCAGGATCGCGTCCAGAAGGTCGAGAGGGCCGTAGATCGGTTGCGGCCGGTCACGGCGGATCAGTTGGGCGGGGGCGGAGTAGATCTCCTGCAGGTTGGGCGTGATGGTGCCCAGGCGTCGCGCCTCGCCCGAGCGGAGGGCGGCACCGTCGAGGATGCGCGCTTCTTCAACGCCGCGGACCGTGCGGCTCAGCCGGATGCCCTTATCCTGCGTCTGGCGCCCCTGCCAACCGCGCTCGTATTCTTTGGCGATCTGGTCCAGACGGCGGGCGACGTTATCTGCCACTCCCTGCAAATCGGAATCCGCCTGACCGGCGACAAAGGCCCCGGCGATAGCGGCCTGTTCGAGGATGTGACGCGGGTAATGCGTCGGAAAACTGTCGACGTAGCGCCGGGTTTGACGCGCATCGCTGACCACGCGCACAAGGTCGGGACCGGCGATTTCGTCACCATTGCCGAGACGCAGCAAGGCGCCTTCGGTGCCTTGGTCGATCAGATATTCCTCCATCGCGTTCTGATCCTTGAGGTAGACCTCGGACTTGCCGCGCGCGACTTTGAACAGGGGCGGTTGTGCGATGTAGAGATAGCCACCCTCGATCAATTCCGGCATCTGGCGGAAGAAGAAGGTCAGCAGCAGCGTCCGGATATGCGCGCCGTCCACGTCGGCGTCCGTCATGATGACGATCTTATGGTAGCGCAGCTTGTTGATGTCGAACTCGTCGCGTCCGATCCCGGTACCGAGCGCCATGACGAGGTTACCGATTTCCTGACTGCCGAGCATCCGGTCGAAACGCGCACGCTCGACGTTGAGGATTTTGCCCTTCAGCGGCAGGATCGCTTGTGTCCCACGGTCCCGGCCCGTCTGGGCGGAGCCACCGGCGGAGTCACCCTCGACCAGGAAGATTTCGGTTTTGGAGGGGTCTTTCTCGGAACAATCCTTCAGCTTCCCGGCGAGGAAATTGACGTCCAGCGCAGACTTGCGTCGGGTCAATTCGCGGGCCTTGCGGGCGGCCTCGCGGGCCATCGCCGCTTCGAGGATTTTGCCGACGATCATCTTGGCTTCGTTGGGATTTTCCCCAAACCATTCGCCCAGCTTTTCCCCGACGAGGTTCTCGACCGCGGGCCGCACCTCAGAGCTGACCAGCTTGTCCTTGGTCTGAGAGGAGAACTTGGGATCAGGCACCTTGACCGACAACACGCAGGTGAGACCCTCGCGCGCGTCATCGCCGGTAAAGGTGATCTTCTCCTTCTTTGCGATGCCGCTTTCCTGCGCGTATCGTGTCAACGTCCGGGTCAGCGCGCCACGAAAACCGGCTATGTGGGTGCCGCCGTCGCGCTGTGGGATGTTGTTGGTAAAGGGCAGGACGTTCTCGTGGTAACTGTCGTTCCACCACATCGCGACCTCGACCCCGATGCCGTCCTTTTCGCCCTCGACGTAGATCGGTTCGGGCATCATCCCGCTTTTGGAGCGGTCGAGGTATTTGACGAATTCCTTGACGCCGCCCTCGTAATAAAGCTCGGATTTCAGCGGCTCGGCGGGCCGCTCGTCCTCCAGCGTGATGCGCACGCCGGAATTTAGGAAAGCCAGTTCGCGCAACCGCTTCTCCAGGGTCTCGAACGAGTAATTCAGGTTGGAGAAGGTTTTGGTCGACGCCAGGAACCGCACTTCGGTTCCCTTCTCGCCGTCGGCAGCGCCGGTGACCTCCAGCGGGGCCACGGTGTTGGAATCCTCGAAACGAACGTAATGCGCCTTGCCATCGCGCCAGATCCGCAGCTCAAGCCAATCCGACAGCGCGTTGACGACAGAGATCCCCACCCCGTGCAGACCGCCGGACACCTTGTAGGAGTTCTGGTCGAACTTCCCGCCGGCGTGCAGCTGGGTCATGATGACCTCGGCGGCAGAGACGCCCTCTTCGGTGTGCATATTGACCGGGATTCCGCGCCCGTTGTCGCGCACGGAGACCGAGTTGTCGGCGTGAATTTTTACCCGGACAAAGTCCGCATGGCCCGCCAGCGCCTCATCGATGCCGTTGTCGACGGCCTCGTAAATCATATGGTGCAGACCCGACCCGTCGTCGGTGTCGCCGATGTACATGCCGGGCCGTTTGCGAACGGCATCCAACCCCTTGAGAACCTTAATTGAATCTGCGTCGTACACAGCGTTGTTCTGCTCGGCCTCGGCCATACGTATCCCCTTTGGCAATCGTGCCGCCAATCTAGGTGTTCATGGGGGGATTGTCACGTCATCGACACAATATTTAGGGGGTCTGAGGCGAGGGGCGCAAACGGCTCAATCGCGTGGAACCCTGGACGCGCGAACCGGGCAGGATCCGCGCTGGCTAGAGGAGGAGGATCAGCGCTCCGACCCCGATCATCAGCCCGCCCGCGATCAGGTTCGTGCGCCGCACGGCCCGGCCCGAGGAGAGCACCCGGCCCACCCGGTCGACCATGGCGGCAAACAGCAGATTTCCGAGGAAGGGCACCAACATGGAGGCGGCCATGATCGCGGCGATATCGGCCCATGTCACTTGCGTCAGATCAAAGAAACCCGGCAAGACGCCCATGTAAAAAAGGATCGCCTTTGGATTGCCAAGGATCACGACCAACCCCGCCACGAAGCCGGCCTACATTCCGGGGCGCGTCAGGCGGCTGTCCCCCGCGATCGTCCTGTCCGCGTTGCGGATCAGCAGCACGCCCATGATCAGGAACATCCCCGCACCGACAAAGCGCAGGATCCCCATGAACCCCTCCACCTGATCGACCAGCCAAGAGACCCCGAGAACCGCCAGCAAGGGCCAGAGCGCGTCGCCAATCACCACGCCCAGCGCCAGCGGCCATGCGGCGTGAAACCCGCCCGCCAATGCGCGTGCCGTCAGCGCCAGCCAGACTGGCCCCGGCGTCAGGAACAACACGACGAGCGCCCCGCAATAAAACGCCAACTGTCCAACGGTCAGGGTCATTCCGCAGACGCTGCGCCTGCGTCGGGACTGGCCTCCGGAATCGTCAGGCTGCCATCGTCATTCACAACCCAGAAGGGGTTATGCGCCAGCTCCCAGACATGTCCATCCGGGTCGGCGTAATACCCCGAGTAGCCACCCCAGAACACCGCCTCGGGCTGCTTCAGTTCACTCGCGCCGGACCGTAGCGCAAGCGCAAAGGCCGCGTCGACGCCCGCCCGATCCGGGAAATTCTGCGCCAGCGTCATCGCCCCGGTGCCCAAACGCGCATCCGCCCGCCCCTGATCCGCCGCCAGATCGGCGAGGCCGAATAGGCCGAGCGCCATGCCGTGCATGCGGTAGAACGCCACCTCTGGCGGGCTGTCGATCGGCCGCCAGCCAAGTGCGGCGTAAAACGCGCGCGCCCGGTTTAGATCGGCGACGCCGAGGGTGATCAGGTTGATGCGCTGCGGTGTCAGGTCTGTCGTCATGATGAGGCCTCCTCTACCCGGCTTTCGCCGTCCTTTTCGCTGACGTGCAGGAATTGCGCCCGCGCGCCCAGTTCGGCGAACAACTCCGGCCCGGTGCCTGTCATCCAGGCCTGAGCGTCGAGAGCGCTGACCTCATCATAAAGGGCGGCGCGGCGACCGGCGTCAAGATGGGCGGCGACCTCGTCCAGCAACAGGATCGGCGGCGCGCCGAAATCGAGGGAGAGCGCGCGCGCATTGGCGAGGATCAGCGAGATCAGCAGCGCCTTCTGCTCTCCGGTGGATGCATCCTTGGCCGCGATCCCCTTGGCCGCCCAATACGCGCTGAGGTCGACACGATGCGGCCCGATCAGGGTGCGCCCGGCATGCAGGTCGCGCCGGCGGTTGTCGCCCAGCACCTGCACCAGCGCGGCTTCGTTTTCGGGCAGCTCACCCTCGGGATGGGTAATCCCCAGATCAGGCGCGGGAAAGGCGGTCGCGGCGTCGCGCGTCGCGTCGCGCAGCAGACCTAGCGCATGCTGCCGGTTCGAAATAATCCGCGCGCCCGCCTCGGCCATCTGGCGTTCCAGCGCGACATACCAATGGGCATCGCGAACGGCATCCTTCAGCAGGCGGTTGCGTTCGCGCATCGCCTTTTCATAGGTCAGCGACGCCTCCGCATGATCGGGCACAAAGCTTAGCGTCATGCGATCCAGAAACCGCCGACGCCCCTCCGCGCCTTCGATCCACAGACGGTCCATTGACGGAACCAGCCAGAGCACCCGCGCGACCCGGCCCAGACCGGCCTGCGCCACGGCCTTGCTGTCGATCCGCACGCTGCGCGATGCGCCGGGTTCGGCCATGCTTTCCAACTCATGCGTGTGGTGCAATGACCGCAAGACGCCGGTCAGCTTCCAGCCGAGCGCTTCGGGCCGGCGGATCAGGTCGTCGGCCCCGGCGCGGCGTAACCCGCGCCCTGGCGAAAACAACGACACCGCCTCCAGCAGAGAGGTCTTACCCGCACCGTTCGGCCCATGGATCGCGATTGGCCTGCCATCCGCGATGACCTCACCGCGCCGGTAGGAGCGGAAATGCGACAGGGTCAGCCGGGTCAGACAAAGCCGTCCCATTCATCCCCCATCTTCTTGCTGAAAATATCCCCGCCGGAGGCTGTCACGCCCCGGCCGCCTGCGCGCCGTCGGGCGTCAGACCCGCATCGGCATCACGACATAGACCGCCGAGGTGTCGTTCCCCTCACGCATGAGGGTCGGATCGCCTGCGGAGTTGAACAGGAACACGGCGTTCTCGCGATCCACCTGGCTGGCAATTTCCAGCAGGTATTTCGCATTGAAGCCGATTTCCAGCCGCTCATCGCCATAGGCGACGGCCAGTTCTTCTTCCGCCGCGCCGCTGTCGGGGGCGTTGACGGACAACACGAGCCGATCTTCATCCAGCGCCAGTTTCACCGCACGCGAGCGTTCCGAGGACACGGTCGCGACGCGATCCACGGCCTTGGCGAAATCGCTGGCGTCGACTTCCATCTTCTTGGTGTTGCCCTGCGGAATGACCCGCGTGTAATCCGGGAACGTCCCGTCGATGACCTTGGAGGTCAGGGTGATCTCGGGCGTGGCAAAGCGCACCTTGGTCTCGCTGACAGAAACCGCAACCTTCAGATCGTCGTCGTCCAGCAGCTTGCGTAATTCGCCGACGGTCTTGCGCGGAACGATCACGCCCGGCATATCCTCGGCCCCTTCGGGCAGATCGGCGTCGATCCGCGCCAGACGGTGGCCATCCGTGGCGACGCAACGCAGCACCCGGCCCCCCTCGGACTCCGAGACATGCATGTAGACGCCGTTCAGGTAATAGCGGGTCTCTTCGGTCGAGATGGCGAATTTCGACTTATCGAACAGCCGCCGTAGGACAGGTGCCGGTGCGGTAAAGTTCGAATGATACTCGGACGAGGCCATGACCGGGAAATCTTCTTTCGGCAGGGTCGCGAGGTTGAAGTTCGACCGCCCCGCCGCGACGGTCAGCCGGCCAGAGGCGCCTTCTTCGGACAGCGTGACCAGCGCGCCTTCGGGCAGCTTGCGCACGATTTCATGCAGGGTCACGGCGCTGACGGTGGTGGCACCGGCGCGCTCGACCATGGCGGGGGCCTTGTCGACCACCTCGATATCCAGATCGGTGGCACGAAACTGGACCTCGTTGCCTTCGGCCTCGATCAGCACGTTCGCGAGGATCGGGATCGTGTTGCGGCGTTCGACAACCGACTGCGCCTGTGACACGGCCTTGAGCAATGCGGCGCGTTCGATGCTGAGTTTCATGGGCCCTAACTCCTGTCCGATGCCGGGACCGGAACGCTACCTGTTTCCATCACCCGCACAAGTGTTTTCTTGGTTTTCCGATGGTTTGGCGGGGGCGTCAAGGCGAAGGGGACCGATTGCGCGATCCCAGCTCCGTTTCAACGGGAAATGACGGACAAAACGGCCCTTACGCCTCCAGCGCGCGGCGAAGCATTTCGACGTCTTCGGCAATCTGGCCATCCTGAGACTTCAGCTCTTCGATGCGGCGCACGCCGTGGATCACGGTGGTATGGTCGCGTCCGCCAAACCGGCGCCCGATCTCAGGCAGGGACCGCGCAGTGAGGCTCTTGGCGAGATACATCGCAACCTGACGCGGGCGGGCGTAGGAGCGTACCCGCTTGGGCCCGATCAGATCGCTCATCCGGATATTGTAATGCTCCGCCACCTTGCGCTGGATTTCCTCGACGGTGATCTTGCGCTCCGAGGCGCGCAGAATGTCCGACAGGCACTCCTGCGTCAGGTCCAGCGTGATCTCGCGACCGACCAGCGAGGAAAACGCAAAGAGCCGGGTCAGCGCACCCTCCAGCACCCGCACGTTTGTCGAGATGCGATGCGCGAGGAATTCCAGCACACCTTCGGACATCTTGAGGTCCGGGTATTGAATGCGATGGCTCTCCAGCTTGCTTTGCAGAATTCCGAGGCGCAATTCGTAGTCAGTGGGATGAAGATCGACGATCAAGCCGCATTGCATGCGCGAGCGGATGCGCTCTTCCATATCCGTCATCTCACCGGGCGCGCGATCACCGGAAATGATGATTTGCTTGTTCTGATCCACCAGTGCGTTGAACGTGTGAAAGAATTCTTCCTGTGTGGAGTCCTTGCCGGCGATGAACTGGACGTCGTCGACCATAAGCACGTCAACAGTGCGGAACAGCGATTTGAAATCCATTGTGCGGCGTTCGCGAATGGCCTGCACAAAACGGTACATGAATTGTTCGGCGGAAAGGTAAACCACCCTCAGCTCGGGTTTGTTTACCTTCAGCTCGTTCGCGATGGCATGCATCAGGTGGGTCTTGCCCAACCCAACGCCGCCATAAAGAAACAGCGGATTAAAGGTCACGGGCCCGCCTTCGGCCACGCGACGGGCGGCGGCATGGGCCAATTCGTTCGGCTTGCCAACAACGAACCGATCGAAGGTAAAACGCGGATCCAGAGGCGCCGGTTGAAGCATCGCGTCAAGGGCGCTGGACCGCGCCGGTGTCGTGGTATTGGCGGATGAACTGGCTGGCGCGCGCACGGGTTGGGCAGGCTCCACTTCCATCGCGGCGGGGCGCGCAGGCTCCGCGACGTTGGTGTTGGCGGCCTTCTTCACCACGAATTCCAAACGGCGCACTCCATCGGCCAGCGCCGCGACCTCACCCAGGATCAGATCGCCGTAGTTGCGCGCGACGTAAGTGCCGGCCCAAGTGTTGGGCGCACCGATCATCGCGACCCCGTCAACGGTATCGACAAGGATCAGCGGCTCAATCCAGCTCTTGTAATTATGCTGTCCGATATTCTGCAGAAGTTTTTGCTTTACTGCGCCCCATTGGTCTTTTGTCATTGTGCCCGTATGCCCCCAGATCTTTACGCCATTTCGTCCTTGGTGGACCGCAGCGCTTTGCGCGCCTGGCCCCTGCGAAAAACGCACCCTCGGGCAAACCGTTAGCCGTCCGTTCCAGCAGCCGGAACGGGCGGTCCTACCTAACAGTCTACGTCTGGAACCGCAGCAGAGAGAGTGGAGTATATCCCCGACCACTCAACCCAAAGCTGCACGCTCCGCCTGCACCCAGAACCCGGATGTCAGCCAGTTACCTTAGCCCAGAGCCCATACAGAACGGGTTATGAGCGGATCACCGGTCCAACTCAGATTCGCTGTGCCCCCCAAGACGACGTGAATCGCATAAGTGAACCTAGCAACTGTGACGCGAGACGCGCAACGGCAAGAAGCGCTTGACTCGAACTTGCCTGAAATCGAATCTCGAAGCGGTGGCAGAAGCGCCACAACCAC
Organism: Pseudooceanicola sp.; assembly: GCA_002709085.1. Classification (GTDB taxonomy): domain Bacteria; phylum Pseudomonadota; class Alphaproteobacteria; order Rhodobacterales; family Rhodobacteraceae; genus Pseudooceanicola. The sequence continues at coordinate 9,493 of PAPR01000038.1, forward strand.
GCCACAATGAAAAAGAGCGCCGATTGCTCGGCGCCCTTTAGAGTTCAGAGACTTGGCTCAAAGATCAGGCGATCGCCTTGACCCGTGATGTCAGCCGCGACATTTTTCTTGCCGCCGTGTTCTTGTGCACCACGCCCTTGGCTACACCGCGCATCAATTCGGGCTGTGCGGCCTGCAGGGCGGCGGTTGCCGCAGTTTTATCGCCGGACGCAAGCGCCTCTTCCACCTTGCGAAGGAAGGTGCGGATACGCGAGCGACGCGCCTTGTTAACCGTCGTGCGGTTAACCAACTGGCGGGCGCGTTTCTTGGATTGAGGCGTATTGGCCATAGAGTGTCGTCCCATGTTTTGGGTTCGTGTAATCTGAAGTCGCGTCCTTAGGCCCGACTCGGCCCAGAGTCAACGGGTCACGGCCATCTTTGCGTGATCAAGGCCATGGTGACTCCTTCATGCGCCTGTCCACCGCACATTTCTGTACCTGCCTGGGGTCTCAGCCCGCCGCGCCGTCCTCACTTGGCGGCGCGAAACCCGCGTTGGAATTTGGCCATGCCTCCGATCCAGCGATTATAATTGGCCACCTTGGCCTCCATGTAGGCTTGGACCTGCGGGTGCGGCAGGATCAGGAATTGCTCGTCCCGGATGCCGTCTAGTGCTGCTTCGGCGACCGCCTCCGCGCTCAGCACCCCATCGCCTGCTTGCGGGCCGTCACCACCGATTCCGGACAACATGGGCGTGGCGACCCCCTGCGGACACAGGATCGAGACGCGGATCCCCTCGTCCCGATGCGAAATGGCAAGGTTTTCCGCGAAACCGACCGCGGCATGCTTGGTTGTGGAATAGGTCGCGCTGCCGATCTGGCTCAGCAAACCGGCCGCGCTGACCGTATGCAGAAAATAGCCGCCCCCGCGTGCGATCATTCGCGGAGCGAGGATATTGGCGGCGTGGACATGGGCCATGACGTTGACCTCCCAGGCCATCTGCCATTCCGCCGCGCTTGCCCCGGCGGCGTTCGTCACCGCGGGATCAAAGCCGTTGGCGATCCCGGCGTTGGAACACATCAGCCCGACAGGGCCTTGCGTGGCTTCAATCTCGTCGATCATTGCCCCGATCTGCCCGGCGTCGCGGACATCGACCTGCATGCCGGTGCCGCCGATCTCCGCCGCGACAGTCTTCGCCCCGTCGCCGTCCAGATCGCAGACGCAAACATGCGCGGCGCCCGCCTTGTGCAGATGCCGGGCCAGCGCAGCGCCGATTCCCTGGGCTCCGCCCGTCACGATCGCGACTTGTCCTGCAATCTCCATGATGCTCTCCCGTCCAGTCGTCTGAAATGCGTTAACCTTACTACTGCGCACAATGTTCCCGCAGCGGCGGCGATGAAAGCCTGTCCCCGAGGTCGCAGGCCCCGAACGCGAAACGCCCGTCCTTTACAGAACGGGCGCATCGAAAGAACCTTGGCCGAACGTGGCGGCGGTCAAGGCGATCAGCGGTCGCGGAACTGCGCCTCGCGTTTTTCAAGAAAGGCATTCATGCCCTCTTTTTGATCATCGGTGGCGAACATCGAATTGAACACCCGGCGTTCGAAGGCCAGGCCTTCGGTGAGGGTGGTCTCGTAGGCACGATTCACCGATTCCTTCACCGCCATGACCGAAATCATCGACTTTTCCGCGACTTTGGCGGCTGCGGACATTGCCTCGTCCATCAGCTTCTTGGCCGGAACGACGCGTGAGACCAAACCAGAGCGCTCGGCCTCTTCGGCATCCATGAAGCGGCCTGTCAGGTTCATATCCATCGCCTTGGATTTGCCAACAACGCGGGTCAGGCGCTGCGTGCCGCCCATCCCGGCGATCACGCCCAGGTTAATCTCGGGTTGACCGAACTTTGCATTGTCGCCGGCAATAATGAAATCGCACATCATGGCCAGCTCGCAGCCCCCGCCCAGGGCGTAGCCCGAGACAGCCGCGATAATCGGCTTGCGCACCCGACTGATCGCGCCGGTTTCCTCGGCAAAAAGATCGCCCGAGAAAACATCGACAAAATTCATCTCGGACATCATCTTGATGTCCGCCCCGGCAGCGAAGAATTTCTCGCTGCCCGCGATGACGATGCAGCGGACCTTGTCGTTTGCCTGTGCCGCGGTCAGTGCGTCGGCCAACTCGCCCAGAAGCTGCGAATTAAGGGCGTTCATCGCGTCCGGGCGGTTCAGTTTCACCAGGGCGATGTAGTCTTCGATTTCGACGATGATCGTCTCGTAAGCCATGTGAGGGGCCAATCCGTTGTGAGCATTGGGGCCGATTCACTAACACTCTGGCCTTGCGGATCAAGCTATCTTTGGCATTGCGGACAATAGAAAGACGACCGGCCAGATTGTACCACCCGGCGAATCGTGGCGTCGCAGCCGGGTGTCCGGCAAGGCCGGCCTTCGCGTCCATAGACGTCGAAGCTGTGTTGAAAGTAGCCCAACTCACCATCGGCCTGACGATAATCCTTTAGGGATGACCCGCCGGCGGCGATGGCTTCTGCCAGCACATCACGCACGATGGGCACGAGAGCAGCGAGGCGCTTTTCCGCTATCCGGTCGCTGCGGCGGAGGGGCGCGATTCCAGCACGAAACAGCGCTTCGCAGACGTAGATGTTGCCCAGACCCGCTACGACTTTCTGATCCAGAAGGGCCGATTTGATCGGCGTCTTGCGGTGGCCAATGGTAGCGGCGAGATACCCCTCGTGAAAGGCATTGCCCAAGGGTTCGGGGCCAAGCGCAGACAGAAGCGGATGCGCCTCGGCGCTGGCGGTCGGCATCAAGTCCATCGCCCCAAAGCGGCGCGGATCGTTAAAGGTAACGCGCGCCCCCCCGGCCATGTCAAAGACGACGTGATCGTGCTTTTCCGGCAACGGATGCTCATGCACGAACTGGCCGAGCGGGTCGCCCGATACGGTCATGCGGCCCGACATGCCCAGATGGATCAGCAGCGTCTCGCCGCGGTCCAGGTCGGCAAGGATGTACTTTGACCGTCGGCGCAACCTCTCGATCCGCGCGCCGGTCAGACGGTCGGCCATGTTGAGGGGAAACGGCCAACGCAGATCGGGGCGATTGACGTGGGCCTTGGCGATGACCTGACCCTCCATCACCGGGGCGAGGCCGGCGCGGACGGTTTCAACCTCGGGAAGTTCGGGCATGGGCGCGGCCTAGTAGTAGGGCCGGGCCTCGTAAAGGGCGCGGCGCAGGGTTCCGTGACCGCTCACATATCTCAGGATCCATGCGGTTTTGCCACCCTGGAACCTCAGGCGATAGGCGGCATGCGCATCGTCGCGCACGTCGACGAGACGGGTCAGATCGAACCTCACCTCGCGGAATGCTGGCGACATCAGCGTGAGATCGCTGCCGCTGAGGGTTGCGTGAAACTGCCAGGCGTAGGCATTGAGCCAGGCGCAGAGAGGCACCATCAGCGAACCGAGCATCAGCGCAAGCGACGAGGTCTGCGCGGCCTCGGCGGTTTTCAGCAATGCCAGCAGGCTCGTCAGGGCCACGCACGCGCGCATTGTCCCGGTGACATGATGTTCGGACTGCCCCGCGAGCGAGGGATCGCGCACCGCCATGGGCGCGCGGTGTCGGCGTTGCCTCGACATCAGCGCGGTCAGCCCCAATATAGCCAGAGACAACAAAACGATTGCCTGTATCTGCTGCATACCGCGTCGGTCCTTTGTGCGCCGATTTGACGGTTTGTGTCCTCGCCCCAACTATGGCACGGAACTAAGGCGCGAATTTGGCAGGGTAAGCGAACGCAGATGACCGATCAAAAGACCACGCATTTCGGGTTCGATACCATCCCCGAAGATCAGAAGGCCGGGAAGGTGCAGGGCGTCTTTTCCTCGGTCGCCACGCGTTACGACGTGATGAACGACGTGATGAGCCTGGGCATCCATCGGATCTGGAAAGATGCGATGATGGATTGGCTCGCCCCGCGTCCCGGCCAGCGGCTGCTGGATGTGGCGGGCGGGACCGGCGATATCTCTTTCCGGTTCCTGCAGCGCGCCGGATCCGGGCACGCGACGGTCCTCGATTTGACCGAACCGATGCTGGTCGCGGGGCGCAAGCGGGCCGAGGCCTCGCAGATGGTCGACAGCCTCGATTGGGTGACGGGCGATGCGATGGCGCTGCCCTTTGCCGATGCGAGCTTTGACGTTTACACGATCAGCTTTGGCATCCGTAACGTCACCCGGCCCGCCGTCGCCCTCTCCGAGGCCTACCGCGTGTTGAAACCCGGTGGTCGCCTGATGGTGCTGGAGTTTTCGCAAATTCCGACGCCTGCGCTGCAATGGGCCTATGACCGTTATTCGTTCAACCTGATCCCGGCCATGGGTCAGGTGATCGCGAATGACCGCGACAGCTATCAGTACCTCGTGGAATCGATCCGCAAGTTCCCCGATCAGGAGGCGTTTCTGGGCATGATCCGCGACGCCGGTTTCGGTCAGGCCAAGTATCGCAATCTGACCATGGGCGTCGCGGCGCTGCATTCGGGATGGAAGCTCTAGATGCGCGGTCCGCACAACGTCTGGCGCCTGGTGCGCACCGGGGCGACGCTGGAGAGAACCGGCGCGATGAAGATCGTGCTGGACGCCTACGAGGCGCCACCGCTTTTGCGGCTGGGTGCGCGTGTGGTCGGCTGGCCCCTGCAATGGTTGGGCCATACCGGGGATCCCGCGATGCCGCCGGCGACCCGCGCGCTGACGACCCTGGGTCCCGCCTACATCAAGTTCGGGCAGATTCTGTCGACCCGCCCGGACCTCGTGGGCAATGACCTCGCCTTGCAGCTTCGGGTCTTGCAGGACCAGCTTCCCGCTTTCCCGACCGAGGTGGCCAAGGCAACGATTCAGGAAGAACTCGGCCTCCCTGTCGATAGCATTTTCGATGATTTCTCAGAGCCGGTGGCGGCGGCCTCCATCGCGCAGGTGCACCGTGCCCGGCTGCGTGACACCGGCGAAGATGTTGCGGTCAAGGTTCTGCGCCCCGGTATCGAAAAGGCATTTCGCAAGGACATCGACGCCTTTTACTTTGCCGCCTCCTTCATCGAATTGCTGTCTCCAGCTTCGCGCCGCCTGCACCCCAGTGACGTTGTCGCGCATTTCGAAGGCGTCGTGCAGGGCGAACTCGACCTGCGGCTCGAGGCGGCGTCGGCCTCGACCTTCGCCTCCAATACATCAGGCGATGCCGGATTCCGCCTGCCAGCAGTGAAATGGCAGGAAAGCGGGCGCCGCGTCATGACGATGTCCTGGGTCGAGGGTGTCTCCCTGGGGGATAACGATGCGCTGGATGCGGCCGGCCATGACCGCCGCGCCTTGGGCGAACGGGTATTGACCCTGTTCTTGAACCACGCGCTGCGCGACGGTTATTTCCATGCCGACATGCATCAGGGCAACCTCAAGGTCGGGCCGGACGGCGCGATTGTTGCCTATGATTTCGGCATCATGGGGCACATCGACGAATATACCCGCCGGGTCTACGCCGAGATCCTCTACGGATTTATCACCCGCGACTACATGCGTGTCGCCATGGTCCATTTCGAGGCAGGATACGTGCCACCCGATCGCGATGTGGACGAATTCGCGCGCGCCCTGCGCGCGGTCGGAGAACCGATTTTTGGCATGGACGCGACGAAGATCTCTATGGGGCGGCTGCTCTCCTATCTGTTCGACGTGACCGAACGTTTCGGGATGGAGACGCGCACCGAGTTGATCCTGCTGCAACGCACGATGGTGGTGGTCGAAGGTGTGGCACGCTCTCTTTCGCCGCAGATCAATATCTGGGAAGTCGCCAACCCGGTGGTCGAGGACTACATCCGCCGCAGCCTTGGCCCGCGCGCATTGATGCGCGACCTGGGCCGCACCGCAGAAGTGCTGGCGCGGTTCGGCCCGCGCCTGCCGCGACTGGTGGAGCGTGCATTGATGCAACAGATGAGCGATCTCGATACCCGACCGCAGCCCCGGCGGCGTTGGCCATGGCTGGCGGGCGGTGTTGTGCTGGGCGCTGCGGTCGCTTTGCTGACTACGCTTGCGCTGAGCTGAGGGCGGACTCCGCCGCCCTTAAATCATGCCACATCCCGGTGTCGTCCGGGCTCCGGCCAGTCTCCGCGCACCATAAGGCATAGGCCGCCATGCGCAGATGATAGTGCGGCGCGAGTTGCTGGTAACGCTTGATCAATGCAGCATCCGGGTAGCTGGTCAGGAACTCGGCGGCCTCTGCCTCGCTTAACATTTCGCCTCGGTAACTTTCTTGCATCGAAGGCGAGAGGACAATCGCCAGATCCTCGCAAGGGTCGCCCATGGCCGGGCACTGCCAGTCGATCAGGACCGGCCCGGTCGGGGTGGCCACCACGTTCGTCGCCACCGGATCCCCGTGTATCAGGCGCGACCGCGTGGAGGCGATCTCGGGCAGGGCAAGGACCGCGCGCCGCAAGTTATGGAGGGGGCTGGGGCGGCCCCGGCATTGCGCCAGAATGGCATCGGTCTGCGCGATCACTGCGGCCGACCCCGACGGCAAGGATCGGCATCGGGGCATCGGATCGGCCCGGTGCACCCGGCTGAGCAGCGTCGCGAGGTCCTGCAAAGCCGCATCCTGCGCCCGACCCGGTATATAGCGGTAAATCACCACCGGCCCCTCGGGTGAGTCAAACTGCGCGACCGGCTCCGGGGCGAGGCCGCGCGGCGCGAGATGGGACAAGGCGGCGAACTCCGCCTCGGGATCATTCGGAAACAGCAATGTGGCGGAACTCGGGTCGTAGAGCTTGACCACCGATGCGCGCGCGCCCTGCCGAACCCGCCAGAGCCGGTTCGTGCGCCCGCCCAGCAATGGGGTCCACGTGGGCTCTGCCTCGCCGGTGAGATAGGTGGCGACTGCGGTGACGAGGGAAAGCGGCGGCAAAAGGCGCGACGAGGGCATGGCGCAGAGTCCTTTGACGGTTGGCCCGCTCGGCTTAGGCGACCGCTTGGGGGCGTGCAAGCCGAGCTTGCCTGACGGTCTGACTTCAGACGCATGGTTACGTTTCATGCATCGATTGTCCCGAAGTTGTCTGTTATTCCAAGAGATAGGTTGAGTACATGTAATATGAGGCCTCGTTGGGCCAGCTATCATCCGAGGGAGGATACCATGAAATACACATTCGCCGCGCTTCTGGGCGCAACACTTCTCGCGTCGCCCGTCGCCGCGCAGGACACCGACTTGCTGATCGGTTCTACGTCTGCGTCGTCCAGCCATTACGGCTATTTCGTTGCCGTCGGGCAGCTGATCAACGACAATGCCGAAGGCCTGAAGGCCTCGGTCGTGGAAACCGGCGCGACCATGGACAACATTCGTCGGATGGAGCGCGGGCAGGTCGACCTGGGGCTCGTGACCACGCACAATGTGCAACACGCCGTGGCAGGTACAAACGCGTTCGAGGGAAAGCCGCAAGACCTGCGCTTGCTGTGGGTCTACACCATCGCACCGCAAAACGTCGTGGTCCGCGCAGATGCCGGTGTCAACAGCCTCGCTGATCTGGAGGGCAAGCGCTTCAACCCCGGTATCAAGGGGGGCTCCACCGAAGCCACAACCGAAGCCGTCTTCACGACGCTTGGTCTCAGCGCTGACTACGTGCGCGGTTCGACCACCGACATTGTTGGCGCGGTGAAGGACAATCGCGTGGTGGGCTACGTGAAATCCGGGTCTGGCCAAAAGGTCGATGGCTCGACCATGGACATCGCTGTTTCGACCGATATCTCCGTCATCGGGCTATCCCCGGAGCAAATCGACACGTTGCGCAGCGAGATGCCCGATATTTCCGTCGTGGACATCCCGGCAGGTGCCGCCGAGGGCATTCCCGCCTTCAGCACATGGGCCTTTGGTGTAGGTGTGGCCGCGCCGTCCTCCATGGACGATGAGACCGCGTATCAGATCGTATCCGCCATCATGAATGACGAGAGCGCCCAGGTAAACGCGCTGGCCTCGCTCAAGGGTTCAGACTTTGCTCAGATGACGTTGGACTATGGCACTGTTCCCCTTCATCCGGGTGCCGTGCGTTGGTTCGAAGAGCAGGGCATGGACGTGCCTGCCAAGCTGATAGCTGACTGATGGCTCTCGCGAACATTCAGAAAGGCCTTGCCATCCTGGTAGGCGCCTTCGTTTTCTACACGGCGGCCACCGGCCCTTTCGAGGGTTTGATCCAGCGGGCGCTTTTTCTCGCGCTCGTGGCCGCTCTGGGGTTCGCATTATACCCTCTGGGCGCCGGCACACGCTGGCGCCCGGTCGGGCTGGCGATAGACCTCGTGCTTTGTGCGGTCGCGCTGGTTGCCTGTGGCTACGTGGTCTGGAACTACGATGAAATCATGACGTCGCTGCCTTGGGCGACGACGACAGACAAGGCCCTGACGGTGGGTCTTGTCCTCGCTTTTCTGGAACTCGGGCGGCGTACGGTCGGCCTGATATTCCCGATCCTCGTTATTGCCGGGCTCAGCTATGCGTTATTCGGAAATTTGCTGCCCGGCGCATTGCGCCATCGCGGCTTTGACAGTGCCTTTGTCACCGAAACCATCTTTTTAGGGGATCTGGGCATCTGGGGTATGCTGACCGGCATCGCGGCCACCGTTGTCGCGACCTTTGTCCTGTTTGGTGCGTTGTTGCTGCATTCCGGTGGGGGGCAGGCGTTCATAGACCTTGCCATGCGCCTCGGTGGTCGTCAGCCAGGTGGCGCGGCCAAGATCGCGACCATCGCGAGCGGCCTGTTCGGGATGATTTCCGGATCGGCTGTGGCAAATGTCGCGACGACCGGAAACCTCACGATCCCGATGATGATCAGGCTTGGCTATCCTCGGCCCTTCGCCGCCGCGGTTGAGGCGGTCGCCTCCACCGGCGGTCAGATCGCCCCCCCCATCATGGGAGCGGCAGCTTTCGTCATGGCCGAGATCCTTGGCATGCCCTACACGACGATCATTCTCGGCGCGGTCATCCCGGCGATCCTGTTTTACGCCTCGGTTTTCGTCACAGTGCATTTCGTATCCGTGCGCCGGGGACTCGCCTTTGTGCCTGAAAACGAATTGCCCGCTTGGTCCACCATTCTTTCACCCCGCCGCGTGGCACCGTTTCTCTGTGCTCTCGGGGGTCTCGGCCTCGGCATCTGGCTCGGACGGTCCATCGCGACGGCTGCCTTCTATGGGATCGTCGGCCTTCTGATCGCCTTCATCGTGACGGAGACGGGACGCCTGGCGCCGCGCCAGATGATTGGTAAGATCATCGACGGGCTCGAAGACGCGGGCAAGGGCATGGTCATCATCGGGGTCCTTCTGGCCGGGGCACAGGTGCTGGTCTCCATGATAAACCTGACGGGGATCGGCGTGACGCTGTCGTCGCTGATCGTTTCGATGGCGGGTGACAGCGTCCCTCTCGTGGCGCTGATTGTTGGATTGGTCTGCCTGATCATGGGGATGGGGCTACCCACGACTGCTGCCTATGTGCTGGTCGCCGCCGTTTTGGCGCCCGCAATGACCGCAGTTGGCGTCTCTCCGTTGGCGGCGCACCTCTTTGTATTCTACTTCGCAACGATATCGGTGATTACGCCGCCGGTCTGTGTTGCGGTGTTTGTCGGTGCAGGCATTGCAAGTACCAATTGGTTACCTGCGGCCGGACATGCGGTGCGGCTCGGCGCGGTCACCTATCTTGTGCCGTTCCTGATCCTGCTCAATCCCGGTATGCTGATGGAGGGCGGCGCTCTCGCAATCGCGCAGGCGGCCTTGTCAGGCGCGGCGCTCGTCCTCGCAGTGCCAGCCTTGCTGACCGGCTCGCCACTCCTCGGGAACCGGGCCATCGATATTGTCCTGTTGCTGGTCATGATCGCCCTCGCGCTCTGGCCAAATCCGATTACCTCCATTGTTGCGCTCGCTCTCTTCTTCGGCGCGCGCAAATTGGGCCAGCGTAAGGAAGCATCCCTCGCATGACACCGTTCAGGATTGGTTGCGGCGCTGGATTTCAGGGCGATCGGATTGAGCCAGCCGCCGATCTCGCCAACAGGGGCGAGCTGGACGTTCTGGTCTTTGAATGCCTGGCCGAACGCACCATCGCCCTGGCCCAGCAAGCCCGGATGAAAGACCCCGAGGCGGGTTACGATCCGCTGCTGGAACGCCGCTTGCGCGCGACCTTGCCCGGCTGTGTCAGGCACGGCACAAGAATCATCACCAACATGGGGGCAGCCAACCCATGGGCCGGTGCCGCAAAGGCCCGCGCCATCTTGGCGGAGCTTGGTCTTTCGCTCAAAGTCGCTGTCGTAACCGGGGACGATGTGTCTGGCAGCATCGCGGGCTACTCCCTAGATGAGACAGGAGAAACCGCACAGGCTCTTGGCTCCCGGCTTGTATCCGCAAACGCCTATATCGGCGTGTCCGGAATTGTGGAGGCGCTCGCGCAAGGGGCTGACATCGTCATATGCGGCAGGGTCTCGGACCCGGCTCTGTTTCTTGCGCCGTTGGTGCACCACTTTGGCTGGGCCTTGAACGATTACGAAAAGCTGGGGCGCGGCACCCTGATCGGGCACCTTCTCGAATGTTCCGCCCAGATCACCGGAGGCTATTTTGCCGATCCGGGCGTCAAGGACGTTCCAAACCTGGCCCATATAGGGTTTCCGCTCGCCGAAGTTACCGCAGATGGCAACGCGATCATTACCAAGCTGGATGACACCGGCGGAATGATTACACCCGCAACCTGCACCGAACAGTTGCTTTACGAGATCCACGATCCCGCGCGCTACATTCAACCAGACGTGGTCGCGGATTTTTCCGGCGTCACATTCACATCGGTCGGCCCCGACCGGGTCGCCATAGGTGGTGCCACCGGGCACCCGCCGACAGGACAGCTCAAGGTGTCTGTTGCCTACCGCGATGGATGGCTGGGGGAGGGGCAAATTTCCTATGCGGGCGTCAATGCCCGCCAGCGTGCCGAACTGGCCCGCTCAATTCTCGACCAGCGCCTGACCGACCCGAAGATCGATGAACGTCTCGGGCAACTCATAGGAAGCGATGACGATATGCGCCTGCGATATGCCGCGCGGTGCGCCGATGCGGTAACCGCGCAAATGATCGGCGAAGAGGTTGAATCCCTTTACCTCTGCGGGCCTGCGGCGGGCGGCGGAGTGACAAAGTCTGTCCGCGAAATTGTCGCCATAGCCTCCACACTGATCCCTTCGGACGAGGTTTCGATTTCCGCCGAAATCCAGGGAGAAACTCATGAAGTTGCATGACCTGGCCCACGGACGAACCGGAGATAAAGGCGATACCTCGAACATTTCCGTCATCGCCTATCACGCCGAGGACTTCGACCGTTTGCTCAAGGACGTCACCGCCGAACGTGTCGCGGCGCACCTCGACCAACCCACCGGTGCCGTCACCCGCTATGTCTTGCCGCAGCTTTGCGCCATGAATTTCGTCATCAAGGGCGCACTCAAAGGTGGTGTCACAAGGTCGCTGTCCTTGGATGCCCATGGCAAATGCCTGTCGTCGGTTCTCTTGGCGATGCCCCTGACGGACTCGGATGTAAAAAGCGTGTAGGGAGCCTTATCGACCGAAGCGTGGAATGGTCGACGAGGTTAAGCAATTCGGTCAGCGGCCACGGTCCTCTTTTCTCGAAACGAATTTTTCCCACGTCTTTTTTGGCAAGAATATCAAGAGTTGTGTCGCCATCCGAAACTGCGATGTATCCTGAACCCTCGTGACTTTGCTGATGCTAGCCGCTCTACATTCAACTCCGCTTGAGCCGATCAGCGCGGAGCCTTGACGCCACCTGTTTAGGTAGAGAAAAGAACGGACGGCCCGTTCACTCTGAACGCCAGCCGCGACCGGGCTTTGCCAAGCTGCGCCGCTTGCCGGGAAACCTTCTCTGCCATCCTTCAGGAGTGTCGCATGAAATTTCGCTTCCCGATTGTCATCATCGATGAAGACTATCGCTCGGACAATTCCTCCGGGTCCGGCATCCGCGCCGTGGCCCAGGCAATCGAAAGCGAAGGCTTTGAGGTGCTTGGCACGACCAGCTACGGCGACCTCTCCCAGTTCGCCCAGCAGCAATCCCGCGCCAGCGCCTTTGTGCTGTCGATTGATGACGAGGAATTCACCCCCGGCCCGGACCTCGACCCCGCCGTCCTGAACCTGCGCAACTTCATTCAGGAGGTGCGCTGGAAGAACGACGATGTGCCGATCTATATCTACGGTGAGACCAAGACGAGCCGCCACCTTCCCAATGACATCCTGCGTGAGCTGCACGGTTTTATCCATATGTTCGAGGACACGCCGGAATTTGTCGCCCGCCACATCATTCGCGACGCCAAGGCCTACCTCGAAGGCATCCAGCCGCCGTTTTTCAAGGCGCTGCTGGATTACGCCGAGGATGGCTCCTACTCTTGGCACTGTCCGGGGCATTCCGGAGGCGTGGCCTTCCTCAAAAGCCCGATCGGGCAGATGTATCATCAGTTCTACGGTGAAAACATGCTGCGCGCCGATGTCTGCAATTCGGTCGAAGAACTGGGCCAGCTTCTGGATCATAACGGCGCTATCGGGGCGTCGGAGCGTAACGCCGCGCGCATCTTCAACGCCGATCACTGCTTTTTCGTGACCAACGGCACCTCGACCTCGAACAAGATGGTCTGGCATCACACCGTCGCCCCCGGTGACGTGGTCGTCGTCGACCGCAACTGCCATAAATCGATCCTTCACAGCATCATCATGACCGGCGCGGTCCCGGTGTTCATGAAACCGACGCGCAATCATTTCGGCATCATTGGCCCTATTCCAAAATCCGAATTTTCCATTGAGGCGATCAAGGAAAAGATCCGCGCCAACCCCCTTCTTGCCGATGTCGACGCCGAGACGGTCAAGCCGCGCATCATCACCCTGACCCAATCGACCTACGACGGGGTCCTCTACAATACCGAAACGATCAAGGAGGCGCTCGACGGCTATGTCGAAAACCTGCACTTCGACGAGGCCTGGCTGCCCCATGCCGCCTTTCACCCGTTCTACGGCAACTTTCACGCCATGGGTCGCAAGCGCAATCGGCCCAGCCATTCCGTGACTTACGCGACGCAATCCATCCACAAACTGCTGGCCGGCATCAGTCAGGCGAGCCACGTTCTGGTGCAGGACAGTCAGGACACCAAGCTTGACCGCCACCTGTTCAACGAATCCTACCTGATGCATTCGTCGACCAGCCCGCAATACAGCATCATCGCCAGTTGCGATGTCGCCGCCGCGATGATGGAACCACCGGGCGGTCGCGCGCTGGTCGAGGAAAGCATCCTGGAATCGCTCGATTTCCGCCGCGCCATGCGCAAGGTGGACGACGAATTCGGCGACGACGATTGGTGGTTTCAGGTCTGGGGCCCGGACGAACTGGACGAGGAAGGCATCGACAACCCCGAGAACTGGGTGCTGAAAAAGACCGACGCCGAGGGGGTGCAACCCTCCGACGGCGAGGAGTCTTGGCATGCCTTCGGCGACATGGCGCGCGGGTTCAACATGCTCGACCCGATTAAGGCGACGCTGATTACGCCGGGGCTGAACTTGAACGGCCGGTTTGAGGACACGGGCATCCCCGCCTCCATCGTGACCAAGTATCTGGCCGAACACGGTATTGTTGTGGAGAAGACCGGGCTCTACAGCTTCTTCGTGATGTTCACCATCGGGATCACCAAGGGGCGCTGGAACTCCCTCGTGACCGAGCTTCAGCAATTCAAGGACGACTACGACAGGAACGCGCCGATGTGGCGTTCCATGCCCGATTTCTGCGCCAAGTATCCGCGATACGAAAAGCTGGGGCTCCAGGATCTGTGCCAGCACGTGCATTCGCTCTATGCCAAATACGACGTCGCGATCCTGTCGACCGAAATGTACCTCAGCGATCTCACCCCCGCGATGAAGCCGAGCGAGGCGTTCTCCCACATCGCCGCCCGCACCACGCAGCGCGTCCCGATTGATGAGCTTGAGGGCCGCATCACAACCAGCCTCGTCACGCCCTATCCGCCGGGCATCCCGCTGCTGATCCCCGGTGAGGTCTTCAATCGTCGCATCGTCGAATACCTCAAGTTCAACCGCGCGTTCTCCAGGGAATGCCCCGGATTCGAGACTGATATTCACGGGCTTGTGCAGGAAGAGGACGAAAATGGCGCGATCCAGTATTTTGCCGATTGCGTCGCGCAGGACTGACACGCAAACCGCCGCCGCTGTCGTGCTCAAAGATGGTCAGGCAGGGGGGCGAGATGCTGACGAGGTCCGGGACGTGTATCGTGACTGCGCGCTAGGCCACCGACCCAGAAGTCCGCAACTAAATGCGTAGAGGTGCAAGGAGCGCGGAGACGAGGAGATCGTCGTCTCATTTATCATATCGGGTAGCGACGGCGCGGAAGTGCTAGACTCAGGACCCATTAATCCACTTGAGGCAATCTGGCCTGTATAATTCAAACTCCCAAATTGAGGGGGTTTTATGAGCAATCTTTACCGGACTTTTAGCAAGAATTGAAACATTGTCCGGCAAGGAGAGAGTCGGCGTGCTTGTCGAATTGATGGGCAGAGAGGTACGATCCTCCCCTGCCCCGCTCCCATATTACAAAGGTTCCTTGAAGGGCCGTCGTAAAGTCTGCTACGCCGCTGTGGTTCCTTCGGCGTCTCGCAGAAAATGCTCATAAGCGGTGACATCGTTCCTAAACTTCCCGTAGAGGATCAGAGCGCCCGTCCCGGCCGCTTTTGCATGCAGCGTCCAATATACAGCGGGATTGTCTCGGAAAATCAGGACATCATAGTTTTCGCCATCCTGCGTATACGTCCCCGAAAGAGGTGAGTTCTGCCGCCCTTCGGTTTTACGACTTAGCGACAGCGGCACAAAACGACGGGGCTTTCGGCAGCGGTGGGATGTAAAATACCGCATAGCAACGACATAACCGATCGCGAATAAAGCTATATATGCCACGAGCGCAATTGTAGCCGCGATCGGACGCTCCCATAGAACCACCCCGGTGAAAATAGGCACACAGAGGAACGGTACTAAAAGAATTGTCGCCACGGGGTTGTCAAATTGGCCGCGTCGACTGCGTTTTTTGAGCAGGGGCAGAGCGCGGACTGCAAGATGATGGAAGTGCAAACGGTCAGGCTGATCAGTCGCTTTCCGTGTCACTCGGCGGCGAACGATTGAAAAAAACGTATCGCATACCGGCCAGAAAAGCAAAAGCAAAATCGCCATACCCGCCACCGACGGATTCCGCGCAATCAGAATAATCCCAAGCCAAGCTAGAATATGACCGATGCCATAGGCCCCTGCGTCTCCCAAAAAGATACGTCCAAAAGGCCAATTTAATACGAAAAACCCAAGCATTGCCGAGATCAACAAGCCGGCAACAATCTGGATGTCTACATCCCCGGTATACCCTGCAATAACAAAGAAACCCGCTGCCGCGCTCATGGTGTAGATAGATGACAGACCATTCAACCCGTCAATCAGGTTCAGTGCGTGGCACGTCCCAGCAGACCATAGCAGCGTAATTGCAACCGCAGGAAAAATCCATTGCACAAGAATGCCCGGAAACAGCCCCAAATCCGGAACGACGGTACGGGTTAATGCAATCGCCAACGCAGCAGAAACAAATGCAGCCAAAAGTCGCGCGCGCGGGCTGACATTGCGGTGAATATCCTCACGCAAACCAACCCAAAACACAACCAGACCTGCCGCCAGCGAAAACAACAGGTCGCTTTCCAGCTGATCGGAATAATAAGAGCACCCTAGAATGATCGCAAGAACGATACCAATTCCGCCCACGCGGGGGGTAGGACGAGTATGCGTGGCTTGGCGCGCCCCTAGGTCGCGCTCCATATGCTCCTGGCTCGTAAGCAAAGCAGGCCATGCGATGAAAAGCAGGCCGATAGCTAAGCTGCTAATAAACGTTGCCAATAAAATCCATGGTTCGAGCAAGTCTAGATACCTCAAAAAAGCTTAGATCGTGTGCAACATGTACTACGCGCACCTTTTAGCGTCCTACAAAAGAACTGCTCTGCCTCCAGCCACAAGGTAAAACGCGCGACGATACGGAGTGCTCTTTGCGACATATTCAAATGGCTATTCAGGTCAGCCCTATAGCTTTAAAGACTTCAAAAAAATGGAATAGCACCCCAAGCAGCTGATGACTAAATCACATCAGATATCCATATGTACGCCCACGCGCCAGCAGAGATTCTACACCCTAAAAACCGGAAGGATACTGCCAGATCTAGTGCAAAATGCAAGCCAAAAGAAACTGTGTTGGTAGCCGTCTCAACGGATGTCCGGCCTTCTGCGCCGAGCTATGCCGGGAAATGGGTGACGGTGTTTGAGAAGGCGGCGTATCGTGGCGGGTGTCCAAGCCTGCCAGAACTTCCAGAAGGAACGATACGCCCAT
>PAPR01000039.1 GCA_002709085.1 Pseudooceanicola sp.
ATGCGTAAAGTGGCGGCTGAACTGAGCGTCGAGGCGATGTCGCTTTACAATCACGTCGCTAACAAGGAGGCGATCATCGCCGGCATCACCGACCTCGTCGCCGGAGAGATCACCCTGCCGACGCCGGATTTCGATTGGCAGGGCGAGATGCGCGCCCGGTCCCGGTCCGCTCACAGGGTTCTGCTGCGCCACCCCTGGGCGGCTGCGCAGTTTCAGGCTCCGCGTGCGCCGGGGCCGAATATGATGACCTATCTCGACGCGACGCTTGGCTGTTTGATCGCGGTCGGCTTTACCCCCGCACAGGCAGATCATGCGCGCAACACGATCGACAACCATATCTATGGCTTCACAATTCAGCATCTGACCCGACCTGGCCGGGCACGAGACATTGCGCGTCAGGCCAGAAAACAGCTGAAGTCGATCCCGCGTGACACCTACCCCAGCCTTTACCGGCGGACAGAAGACCTGGCGCAGGCCAAGAGCACGGAGGTCGATAATTTTGATTTCGGGCTGACCCTGATCCTCGATGGTCTCGACGCGCTGCGCTAGATGGGCGATCCCGTCACCCATATCCGCAATGTCGGCCCCGCCTCGGTCGAAAGCTATGCACGCGCAGGCATCACCACCGCGCAGGAGGTCCGCACTCTTGGCCCCGATGCGACCTATGCCCGTCTGATCGCATCCGGCGCGCGCCCCCACTTCATCGGGTACTACGCGCTTGTCATGGGGTTGCAGGGTCGTCCATGGAACGATTGCAAGGGGCAGGAAAAGGTCGATCTGCGCGCCCGCTTCGATGCGATCTGCGTGTCGACGCCTGCGAAATCGGTCTCGGGGTTGCCGCAGGAACTGGACCGCTTTCTCAGGGATTTCGGCCTGCGCGAGGGGTGATGTATATCTGAGCGGTCGGGAACCAGATGCCGGGTCTGAGGTTGTCTTCATAACTAGATTCGACCGTTCCCGCATCGAAAGGACCAGACCATGGACATTATCCGCATTCTCGTCGCGATCTTTATTCCGCCGCTCGGCGTATTTCTGCAAGTGGGCCTTGGGGGCGCGTTCTGGCTGAACCTGCTGCTGACGCTGCTCGGCTACATTCCCGGTATCATCCACGCACTTTATATTATCCTCAGCCGGGGTCCCGCGCGCGCATGAGTGACACCGCCGAACCATCCAGACAGACCAGCAAAGGTCCCGTGCCCGATCCGAGGTTGGAGAGGGTCGCGCGCGCCGAACGCCTTGCCCACGTCATGGACCGTGCGGTGCGGGTGCCGGGCACACAGATCCGGCTGGGCCTCGACAGTATCCTCGGTATCGTACCTGGGGTGGGGGATACGCTGGCGCTTGCCCCTTCGGCCTACATCATGTCCGAGGCGCACAGGCTGGGTGTTCCGCGCAGCGTTCTGATGCGCATGGCCGCGAACCTCGGGGTTGATTGGCTGATCGGTCTCGTGCCTCTGGTCGGTGATCTTTTCGACGTTGGCTGGAAGGCGAATATGCGGAATGTCGCGCTGATGCGACGCCATGTCGAGCACAGCGTGGATCATGGCTCGGGCGGCTTTGGCACCGGTGATTTCGGATCGGGACCACAGGCGAGCGATGGCGACGCGCGCACCATGCCGCGCGCCAGCGAAACCGGCACGGGGCCGACCTCCCCGCGGGTGCAGGCTGCGCCGCGCATGACGTAGGCGCATTGCTCTGCCCAGCGTCAGATCACAGGAAAAAGGCCGCGCCCTGAGGGACGCGGCCTTTGTCATTTCGATTTTGGGCGCGATTTCACGCTCGATTTTCGGCTCTCGTCCGGCTCAATGCCAGAGCCGGCAGACCTTTAGCCGACCAGTTCGAGGCCGGAGAAGAAATACGCGATCTCTTCCTTGGCGGTCTCGGGCGCGTCGGAGCCGTGAACCGAGTTCTCGCCGACGGATTCGGCGAATTCGGCGCGGATCGTGCCTGCGGCGGCGTCCTTGGGGTTGGTCGCGCCCATGACTTCACGGTTCTTGGCGATCGCGCCTTCGCCTTCCAGCACCTGAACGACCACCGGCTCGGACGCCATGAAGTCGCAGAGTTCGCCGTAGAACGGACGCTCGGCGTGGACTTCGTAGAACTTGCCCGCCTGCGCCGGAGTGAGATGGATGCGCTTTTGCGCGACGATGCGCAGGCCGGCGTCTTCGAACTTGGCGTTGATTTTGCCGGTCAGGTTGCGGCGGGTCGCGTCGGGTTTGATGATGGACAGGGTGCGTTCGGTAGCCATTGGGGGTCTCTCTTTCAGAGGCGCGGCAGGACAGCGCGCGGTTTTTCTATGAGGCGAGGCCAAGGCCTCGCGGGGGGTGTTCGCATCGAAGCATGCTGCTGGATCATAGTCCGGCATGGATCGGCGCTCGCCTAGCATGTCGCCCCTTGTTTGAAAAGAGAGCTTGGGCCGGGCCAACGCTCTCGAATGCAAGTCGGGCGCGTCGGAGGGGGGGCGCGTGCGAAACCCCTCAGGCGGCTGCCAGCAACGCCACCGCCTTTTGCAAATCGGCCTCGAACAGCGCCTCTGCCACTGGCCGTTCCGCGACGGGCAGGCGCAGGAGGTACGAGGGATGAACCGTCAGCAAAACCGGGGTGCCGTCCTCGGCCGTCTCCACCCTGCCCCGGCGGCGCATCAGGTCGCGTCGATCCCCGGTCAGGCTTTCTGCCGCGCTCGCGCCCATGGCGAGGATCAGATCTGGCTTCAGCAGGCGTCGTTCGTGATCCAGCCACCATCGGCATTGCTGCACCTCGCCGCGATTGGGCGCCTGATGGATGCGCCGCTTGCCGCGCGGTGCGAATTTAAAGTGTTTGACCGCGTTGGTCACATAAGCCTCTGAGCGATCCAGCCCGACACGCGCCGCGACGCGGTCAAACATCTGACCCGCCGGTCCGACAAAGGGGCGGCCCGCGAGGTCTTCGTGATCGCCGGGCTGTTCGCCGACGATCATAAGGCGCGCATCATCCGGCCCCTCGCCCGGAACGGCTTGCGTGGCGTTTTCCCACAACGGACACCGGCGGCAGTTTTGCAGTTCGACCGTCAGGCGATCACGGTCCGCAACGGGGGGCGCAACCTTGCGCGCCTCGCTAAGCCGCTCTGTGATCGCCTCGGCGCGCAGGGGCGGAATGCTGGGCGCGGCCTCGGCCATGGCGCGGGCTCGGGCGTGGGCGGTGGCGATCATCTCGGGGATCAACTCGGCCTCTGGCAGGTTGTGCCAGTATTTCTTGGGCATCTCGGCCTGCATCGCCTTTATCTTCACCCGGGCGGGGTTGAAGATGTTGCGGAAGTAGGTGCGCCAGAGGTCTTCGGTCGCGTCCTCGCCAAACTCGGGGCGCGGAACGGCGGGGGCGAGGCGCAGATCCCCGCCATTGAAATGCGCGCTGAGGTCGGGGGTAAAAATCGACCAGTCCATATCGCCGAACCGCTTGGTGAAAAACGGCGCGGTCGGTTCAAGGATATAGTGGCTCGGCTCGAACCAGGCGGCGAAGCGGCGGCGGTTCGCGCCCGGCTGATCAATCTCGCGAAAGCGGACGAAGGCGGTCATCTTGTGCTTGCCCCGGCTGACCTCCTTGGCCATGCCGGACAGGCGGGCGATGCGCGCATCTCCGCGATCGTCCATCAGGCGCGGCGTGCGGCGCAGGGCCCACAACAGCGCGTAGAGCCGAGCAAAGCGTTCGGGATCGCGGTGCCACACCACCATCCGCGCCAAATCGACGAACCCGCGCGGCACGCTGAGGGGCGCGCCCTGAACCGGCGGGAGAGGCTCGGCGAATAGATCGCCCTCTCCCTCGCCCCGACTCCAAAGCACATCCTCGGGCGGAACATCCGCGCCCAGCAAACCGCGCGCGGCATCGCGCCAGGCGTCAAAGGTCGCGATTTCGGGCAGCGCGACGTGACGCATCAGAATAGCGACAATTGTTCCGGCGGCGGCGCGAACCGGGCGCGCAGATCGACCGCGTCCGTCATTGCGCGCGGCCGCCAGTCCAGCAGGGTGATGAAGGGGCGCGCCTGTTTGAGGTTCGCGCCCATGCGCCGCAGATCGTCATAGCGCAAGGTGCGGTGGCGGCGCGTCGTCAGGATCCGACCGACCGACCGGGTGCCAAGGCCCGGCACCCGCAGCAGCGTCTCGCGGTCGGCGCGGTTCACATCCACGGGGAAGTTGTGGCGATTGGCTAGCGCCCAGGCAAGCTTGGGGTCGACCTCAAGATCGAGATTGCCGCCACGGGTCGCCCCGGCGATCTCATCCGCCTCGAAACCGTAGAACCGCATCAGCCAATCCGCCTGATAGAGACGATGTTCGCGCATTAGCGGCGGTTTGATCAGCGGCAGCGCGGCGGCACTGTCGGGGATCGGCGAGAAGGCGGAATAATAGACGCGCTTGAGCTTGTAGCTGGAATAAAGCCGCGTCGAGGTCTTGAGGATCGTGCGGTCATCCGCGCCATCCGCGCCGACAATCATCTGCGTCGACTGCCCGGCGGGCGCGAATTTCGCGGGGCGCTTACCGGTAAAGCTACGCTCTTTCCCTGCCTCGCGGCGCAGGCGCACATCACCCATGGCGCGACGGATTTGATCGGGGTCCTTCTCTGGCGCGTAGGATTTCACCGCGTGATCGGTCGGGAGTTCGACGTTGATCGAAAGGCGGTCAGCGTAAAGCCCCGCTTCCTCGATCAATTCGGGGGCGGCGTCGGGGATGGTCTTGAGGTGGATATAGCCGCGAAAGTGGTGATCCTTCCGCAGCATCCGCGCGATCCGCACCATGTCCGACATCGTCTGGTCGGGGCTGCGGATGATGCCGGAGGACAAGAACAACCCTTCGATGTAATTGCGGCGGTAGAACTCCATCGTCAGGGTCACGACCTCTTCGGGGCAAAAGCGCGCGCGCTCGACGTTCGAGCTGACGCGGTTCACGCAATAGGCGCAATCGTAGATGCAGAAGTTCGTCATCAGGATCTTGAGCAGACTGATACAGCGCCCGTCCGGCGCATAAGCATGGCAAATCCCCGACCCGGTGACGGAGCCGAGGCCCTTGCCGTCCGCCGAATCCCGGCGTTTCCCCCCGCTGGAGGCGCAGGAGGCGTCGTATTTCGCCGCGTCCGAGAGGATCGCGAGTTTTCGATCAAGGCTGAGCGCTTTCATGTGTTCATGATATGTTCTCAAGCCCTGCCGTACAAGCCGGGTAGTGCACGTCAGAGTTGATCTAAGTTATCGCATGGGATGAATTCCACCGCTTTTCGCCGCTCACCGGGTCGTCGGATGCCCAGATTCACCGTCTTCCCCAGCATTGACAAAATTGCGGACAAGCGCCTCTTTCCCCCTCTGGCCCCCTGCCGAGTCCTCTGTTATGCGGCGGCATGCTACGGATCCAGAACATCTCCTACTCCATCGCCGGGCGTCTGCTGATCGACGACGCCTCCGTTTCGATTCCCGAGGGCCACAAGGTCGGCATCGTCGGGCGCAACGGCGCGGGCAAGACGACGCTGTTCAAGCTGATCCGGGGTGAGCTGGCGCTCGACACCGGCGAAATCGGCCTGCCCGAGCAGGCCCGCATCGGCGGCGTTGCCCAAGAGGTGCCAAGCAACGAGGTTTCGCTGCTCGACACCGTTCTCGCGGCGGACAAGGAGCGCGCTTCGCTTCTGTCGGAATCCGAAACCGCGACCGATCCGGGCCGGATCGCCGACATTCAGACGCGCCTTGCCGACATCGACGCATGGTCAGCCGAAGGCCGCGCATCTGCCATCCTCAAGGGTCTCGGCTTTGACGAGGCACAGCAACAGATGCCCTGTTCGGCCTTTTCGGGCGGCTGGCGCATGCGCGTGGCCCTCGCCGGGGTGCTGTTCGCCGAACCCGATGTGCTGCTGCTGGACGAACCGACCAACTACCTCGACCTTGAAGGCGCGTTGTGGCTGGAGAACTACCTCCAGAAATATCCCCATACCGTGCTGATCATCTCGCACGACCGGGGCCTCTTGAACCGCGCCGTCGGGGCGATCCTGCATCTTGAAGACCGCAAGCTGACGCTTTATCGTGGTCCCTACGACACCTTCGCGCAGACCCGTGCCGCGCGCATCGCGGTCGCCATGGCCGAAGGGCGCAAGCAGGACGCGCGGCGCGAACATCTGCAAAGCTTTGTCGACCGGTTCCGCGCTAAGGCGTCCAAGGCCAAGCAGGCGCAATCCCGGCTCAAGGCGATTGCCAAGCTGACGCCGATCACCCTGCCCCACGAGGCCGCCCTGCGCGCCTTTACCTTCCCCTCGCCCGAGGAGCTGTCGCCGCCGATCATCCGGGTCGAGGGCGGCTCTGTCGGGTATGGCGAACGCACGGTTCTGGGCAAGCTGGATTTGCGCATCGACCAGGACGACCGAATTGCCCTGCTGGGCCGCAACGGTGAGGGGAAATCGACCCTCGCCAAGCTGTTGTCGGACCGTCTGAAGCTGATGGAAGGCAAGATGACGCGGTCGAACAAGCTGCGCATCGGCTTTTTCGCGCAGCATCAGGTGGACGAGCTGTTTCTCGACGAGACGCCGATTGAACACGTTCGTCGCCAGCGGCCCGATGAAGCCCCCGCCCGTCTGCGCGCACGTCTGGCCGGTTTCGGCCTCGGGGCGGATCAGGCGGAGACTGAGGTGGGCCGCCTGTCGGGTGGCCAGAAGGCGCGACTTACCCTGTTGCTCGCGACCCTGGATGCGCCGCATCTGCTGATCCTCGACGAACCGACGAACCACCTCGACATCGAAAGCCGCGAGGCGCTGGTGGAGGCGCTGACGGCTTACACAGGGGCCGTCATCCTCGTCAGTCACGACATGCATTTGCTGAGCCTCGTCGCGGATCGTTTGTGGCTGGTCAAGGACGGTCGAGTTACGCAATACGAAGAGGATCTGGAAGCCTACAGAAACCTCTTGTTGAACGTGAACTCCGGCCCGCAAAAGTCTGAACCCAAAAAAGAAAAACCCAAGCGGATCACCCGAGAGGCCGTGCAGGCCCTGCGGTCCGACGTGCGCAAGTGCGAGGACCGGGTGAACAAGCTGCAAGTGATGGAAAAGAAGCTCTCAACCAAGCTGGCGGATCATTCCCTTTACGAGGATGCGCGGGTCGGTGAGCTGGAAGTCTGGAACAAGAAATACGCCGAGTTGCGCGACGCGATGAGCAAGGCAGAGGCGCTCTGGATGACAGCGCTGGAAAAGCTCGAAGCGGCGGAGCGGTCGAACGCGGCCTGATCCCGGCTTTGTCGCGGGGGCGCTGTCACATGGCGCAGCCTTTGTCGGACAACCTGACGCAAAGTCGCGGGGCATCCTGTGCCGTGCGACCTTGCCACATTGTTGAGGACGGGTCAGGCTAAGCGTCATGGACAGCGCATCTTACATCTCTGCCTTCGT
Organism: Pseudooceanicola sp.; assembly: GCA_002709085.1. Taxonomy (GTDB): domain Bacteria; phylum Pseudomonadota; class Alphaproteobacteria; order Rhodobacterales; family Rhodobacteraceae; genus Pseudooceanicola. The sequence continues at coordinate 7,381 of PAPR01000039.1, forward strand.
CACGCTTTTCGTGATCATCGACCCGATCGGTCTGACCCCGCTTTTCGCGGCGCTGACCGCCGGACAATCCGGAGCGGAGCGGCGCGTTATCGCCCTTCGCTCCTGCCTGATTGCGCTTTTGCTGCTGGCGCTCTTTGCCGTGTTCGGCGAGGCCGCCATGGGCTTTGTCGGCATCTCCATGCCCGCTTTCCAGATCGCGGGCGGCGTCCTGCTCTTCCTGACAGCGCTTGAGATGCTGTTCGAACGGCGCACGAAGCGGCGCGAGGGTCAGGCCGACCAGCCGGAAGATCTGCCTGACCCTTCGGTCTTTCCACTCGCTACACCGCTGATCGCCGGGCCGGGTGCCATCGCCACGGTCATCCTGTTCGCCGGTCGTGAACCCGGGGTGTTGGGCGCGCTGCCAATCGTGGGGGTCGCGGCGGCAGTTCTGCTGGTGGTCTTTATGTTTTTCCTAACGGCGGGTCTGCTGGAACGTTTGTTGGGGCGCACGGGCATCAATGTAGTAACGCGAGTGCTGGGCATGCTTTTGGCGGCCCTCTCGGTGCAATTCGTGCTGACCGGGCTCAAGGATTTCGGCTTCGCCGGGTGACGCCGGGGCGACCCGTGCCTATATCCAAGGTATGGATACAAGTACGATCATGAATCTCGCCTATCTCGTGCTGCTGCTGGTCGCGGTCGGCGGATGGGCGATGGTTCAAGGGCGCAAACACTGGGGCAAGCTGGCCCAGCAGGCCTCTGTCTGGGTGTTGATCTTTGTCGGGGCCCTGGCGGGGATCGGTTTATGGGGCGACATCAGCCAGCGGGTGATGCCGTCGCAATCGGTGTTGCAGGGGGGCGAGATCTCGGTCCCTCGCGCCCCGGACGGGCATTATTACCTGACGGCGGAGGTCAACGACACCCCGCTGCGCTTCATGGTCGACACCGGGGCCAGCGACATCGTCCTGACGCAGGCGGATGCGCAAAGGGTCGGCATCGATCCCGCCGGTCTGGTCTATTCCGGTCGCGCCTTCAGTGCGAATGGTGAGGTCGGGATCGCGCCGGTGGTTCTGGATCGTGTGGCCATCGGGCCGGTCGCGTCGGACAATGTGCGCGCCATGGTGAATGGCGGAGAGATGCGGTTGTCGCTTCTGGGTATGCGGTATCTACAGCAGTTCTCGCGGATAGAGATCGGCGATGGTGCGTTGATACTTATACCGTAAGTCAAAACTGATCGAAATTTCTACACGGTTGACTTGGCAGGGTTTTCCGCCTTCATTTCCCAGCGCCCCGTAGCCTCGGACCAATATTTTGCGCCACAACCGGCGTCTACCAGCGCCTTCCATTGCACGCGCGCCTGTTGCACGGCGCGCTCATCGGTGCCGTCGAATAGCACACAGACCCGGTCGAGGGTGGAGACTTCCTGCGCGCTCACCTCCGCGCCGTCGACGGTCATCAGGCAGGCGGGGGTATTCGCAGCCTCACCCAGGGTCAGCAGGATCGGTTGACGCGCATCATGCTCGCCCCCAGCAATTCCGTGCGGCAGGAAAGCGTCGGACGGACCGTCCCACAGTTTGCGGTCCAGCCAATCCAGCCGGTCGGAGGACGTGCCGCGCACCGCCACGCGCCAGCCCGCCCCGCGGGCACGGCCCAGAAGGACCGGCAACGTATGTTCCAGCGGGGTCTGTGTCAGGTGGTAGAAATAGGCCTCGCCCACGGTTTACCCCTTGGGTTCAAAACGCTCACGCACCAAACGGTCCAGCGCGCGCACCCCCCAGCCCGTCCCGCCAGAGGGGGCAAAGGTCGTCTCGGCCTTAACGCTGGCGACGCCCGCGATGTCGATGTGGCACCAGGGTGTCTCGTCCTTGACGAAGCGGCGCAGGAATTCCGCGGCGGTGATCGACCCGGCGGGGCGGCCGCCGACGTTGTTCACATCGGCCACGCGGGATTTGAGCTGCTTGGCATAGGCCTTGCCGAGGGGCATGCGCCATGCGCCCTCGCCCACGTCGGTCGCCGCGTTGATCAACGCGTTACACAGCGCATCATCGGTCGAAAAGACGCCGGCGTTGTGATGCCCGAGGCCGATGATGATCGCCCCGGTCAGCGTGGCGAGGTCGATCATCCCGGCGGGTTTGAAGCGGTCCTGCGCGTACCACATGACGTCACAGAGGACGAGCCGCCCCTCGGCGTCGGTGTTCGTCACCTCGATGGTGTCGCCCTTCATCGAGGTCACGACGTCGCCGGGGCGCATCGCCAGCCCGTCGGGCATGTTTTCGACCAGCCCGACAAGGCCGACGACATTGGCGCGCGCCTTGCGCAACGCGATGGCGCGCATCGCGCCCGCGACCGTACCGGCACCGCCCATGTCCATGGTCATGTCTTCCATGCCGCCCGCCGGTTTCAGGGAAATCCCGCCAGTGTCAAAGACAACGCCCTTGCCGACCAGCGCCAACGGGGCCTCGTCACCGCCGCCGTTCCACTGCATGACGACAACCTTTGTCGGGCTGGCAGAGCCTTGCCCGACCGACAGCAGCGCGCCCATGCCGAGACGTTGCAATTCGTCCTCCTCCAGCACCTCGACCTTGAGGCCGAGGGCGCTCATCTCGGACAGGCGGTCGGCAAAGCTGCTCGTCGTCAGATCATTCGCCGGGGCGTTGACCAGATCGCGGGTAAAGAAGACGCCCTGCGCGACGGCCAAGAGATCGGCGGCCGCGGCCTTGGTTGCCTCGGCGTCGTTGCTCTGTACGGTGATCGCGCCGAGGGGCTTGGTCTCTTCGGTCTTGTGATCGGTGTAATCGTAGGCGCGCAGCACTGCCGCCTCGATCAGCTCCGGCAGTGGCACGAGGTTGCCGCCCAGCAGCAGCAGATCGCGGGTGTCGTGCGACTTGCCAAGTGCGGCCCCGGCGCTGCGCACATCCTCGGCCGTAGCGCGGCGGGCCAGCACGATAATCTCCAGCGCCTCGGCGACCAATCCAGCGGGCCAGTTCAGCGTGATGACACTTCCCTCGGCCTTGGCGAAACCTTCGCTTTCCACCAATCGCTTGAGCGCGCCGCGCGTCAGCTTGTTCACGCGCCGTGCGCTTGGGCCAAGCTTGCCATCGGGCGAGACCACGACTGCCACACGCCCCGTGGCGTCGGCGATGGAATCAAGGTCGGTTTCGGCAAATGTTACGGCGGCGAATTGGGTCAACGGGCTCTCCTTGGGCTGCACGATTGGGCGCGCGATTGGTAGTGGGCCGTGCGACATGCGCTAGCATCCACGCGGCCCCGGCGGACGCTAGCGCCAAGCCGCCACTTTGACCAGATAGCAGTTTTACCCCCGGCCCGAATCCGCTAGCATATGGGTCAGCCTGACTGCCGGGCGCAGCATATGGGGGACTGAGTGGCGCGATTCGACAGATATATCCTGTCGCAATTCATGATGCTGTTCGGATTCTTCTCACTCGTGCTGATTTCAATCTATTGGATCAACCTGTCGGTCCGGCTGTTCGACGCGCTGATCGGGGATGGTCAGTCCGCATTGGTGTTTCTGGAATTCACCGCGCTCTCCCTGCCAAACGTGATCCGCATCGTTCTGCCGATGTCGCCCTTTGCCGCTGCCGTCTACGTCACCAACCGTCTGTCGAGCGAGAGCGAGTTGGTCGTCATGCAGGCCACAGGATTTTCACCCTGGCGACTGGCCCGGCCCGTCCTGTGGTTCGGGCTGATCGTAGGTGTGATCATGTCCATCATGACGCATTTTCTTGTGCCCGCCTCGATGGCGCAACTACAGGTACGACAGGACGATCTGCAACGAAACGTTACCGCGCGGCTGTTGACCGAAGGCACCTTCCTGCACCCCGCGGCCGGCATCACCTTTTATATCCGCGAAATCGAAGCCGATGGCACGCTGAAAGACGTTTTCCTCTCGGACCGGCGGGACCCGGAGGCGGCGCAGACCTTTACCGCCGCGCGCGCTTATCTGGTAGCGGATCGCGATCAGACTGCCGGAGGGGCCAAGCTGGTGATGCTGGAGGGGCTGGCGCAGACCCTGAGCAGCGACAGCCAGCGCCTCTTCACCACCCATTTCGAAGATTTCACCTATGATGTCGGGCGGCTGCTGGGGGGCGATGCCCTGCCCTTTATCCATGTGCGCTACCTCTCGACCTGGATGCTATTTACCAACCCGCAAGAAGCGGTTGAGCTGACCGGGGCCAGCATGGGTCAGGTGGTTGAAGAGGCCCATTTCCGCATCTCTCAGGCCTTCGTCTGCATGGCGGCGGCGCTGATCGGATTTGCGACATTGTTGACCGGGGGATTTTCCCGCTTCGGGGTCTGGCGACAGATCGTTTTGGCCATCGTCCTGTTGCTCGTGGTGAAGGCGGTCGAAGGTTTGGCCTCGGAGCCCGTGCGCGACGATCCCGCCCTCTGGCCACTGATCTATTCGACGCCCCTTGCGGGCTTTGCCTTAGGGTTCGGAATGCTGTGGGTCGCGACGCGGAGCAATGAAAAATGGTTCAGGCGCCGCAGAGCGCCGGTGCAGGTGGCACCGTGATCCTTAACCTTTATCTCGCGCGGCGTTTTCTACGCATGTTCCTGGGCCTTTTGCTGGTCTTTTTGCTGATGTCGATGCTGATCGACCTCGTGGAACACCTGCGTCGTCTCGCCGCGACCGACGCCACCTTTTCCCAGGTTGTCGGGCTGGTGCTGCTGAACGCGCCACAAGCGATCTACACCATCCTGCCGCTTGTGATTATCCTCGCGACGGTCACGCTGTTTCTCGGGCTTGCGCGGTCATCCGAATTGGTCGTGGTGCGCGCCTCGGGCCGCTCGGCGCTGCGCGCACTGGTCTCGCCGGTCATAATGACGTTCCTGCTGGGCCTCATCGCGGTGGCGACGGTCAATCCCATCGTGGCGGCAACGTCCAAACGCTATACGGTGCTGCTGGAAACCTATCGCTCGGGCGGCGTCGACGTCGTTTCGCTGTCGGCCGAGGGGTTCTGGCTGCGCCAGGGCGGTGTCGACGGCCAAACCGTGATCCGCGCCGCGCGCGCCAACCCCCAGGCGACAGAGCTCTACGACGTCACGATGATCGGCTACGCACCCGGCGGCGGTCCCGACAGGCGGATCGAGGCGCGCACTGCCCGGCTGATCGACGGCGCCTGGGAGCTGACGGACGCCCGCATCTGGCCGCTGGATCAGGGTGTGAATCCCGAAGCCCGGACCGAAAGGCGTGAGCGGATCGAGGTGCCCTCGACCCTGACGGAAGCGCGCATCCGCGACACTTTCGGCGAACCCTCGGCCATCCCGATCTGGGATCTGCCCACCTATATCGGCTTATTGAGCGAGGCGGGATTCTCGGCCCGACGTCACGCAGTCTGGTTGCAGATGGAGCTGTCGCAACCGCTGTTTCTGGTCGCCATGGTGCTGGTCGGTGCAGCCTTTACAATGCGGCACGTGAGGTTCGGAAAAACGGGGATTTCGGTTCTGGCGGCGATCATGCTGGGCTTTGGCCTTTATTACGTGCGTAACTTCGTCCAGATCCTCGGCGAAAGCGGACAGATCCCGGTTGCGCTGGCCGCCTGGGCGACGCCCGTCGCATCCATCCTCTTGGCGCTGGGCCTGCTTCTGCATATGGAGGACGGATGATCCTTCGACTCCTCCTTGCGCTGACATTTGCCTTTGCGCTGCTACCCGGGCTCGCCACGGCACAGCAGGACGAAACTGCCGCCATGCTGGTGGCGGATCGCGTCTGGCTGGAAAACCGCGACCGGGTCGTCGCGGATGGCGCTGTAGAGGTCCTGCAGGGCGACGCCCGGTTGCGCGCCAGCCGCGTCGTCTACGACCGCACCGCCGAGTCGCTGATGATCGAAGGGCCGATCGTCCTGACACGCGGTATGGACGAATTGATCCTCGCCGACGCGGCGGATCTGGACCGCGACCTGCGCAACGGCATGATCCGCGGCGCACGAATGTTGCTGGAGCAACAATTGCAACTGGCCGCCGCCCGGCTGGACCGGGTCGAAGGACGCTACGCACAACTGACGCGCGCCACGGTCAGTTCGTGCAAGGTCTGCGGCATCCGTCCGCCCCTGTGGCAGATCAAGGCGCGGCGCGTGATCCATGACCGCGAAGAAATGCAGCTATATTTCGACAATGCACGGTTCGAGGTCATGGGCACGCCGATATTCTGGTTGCCCCGGATGCGGCTGCCCGATCCCAGCCAAACGCGCGCGACCGGGTTCCTGATACCGACGATCAAACGTAACTCGCAGCTCGCCACCGGGATAAAACTGCCGTATTTCATCAAGTTGGGCGATCACCGGGACCTCACACTTACACCGTATATATCGAAGAAGACCAAGACTCTGGAATGGCGCTATAGGCAGGCTTTTACCGCTGGGCGGGTCGAGTTTTCAGGCGGGCTGACCCGTGATGAATTAAAGCCGAACCGGACTCGCGCCTATATCGAAGGGTTCGGGCACTTCGATCTGGCGCGTGATTTCAACCTCGATTTCACCCTGCAGGCGGTCAACGACGACGCCTATGTGACCGACTACGGTTACTCCGACGCGGATCGCCTGTTCAGTGAAATCCGCCTGTCCCGCACGCGACGGGACGAATATATCTCGGGTGCACTGGCCAACTACCATTCGCTGCGCGTAACCGAAGACAACGCGACGATCCCGACCCTGATCACCGACTTGGACTACGAGCGCCGGATTTTTCCCAGCTGGGGCGGCGAACTGCGGGTCGCAGCGCAAAGCCATTCGCACCTGCGTTATTCCAACCTCAATGTTGATTCCGCCGATGCCGACCTGATCACGGATGGTCGTGATGTGTCGCGTCTGAACGCCAGCCTCAGCCTGCGCGACCGCTGGACCTTGCCGATCGGTCTGCGCACCGAAGGGTTGATTGCGCTGGATGCCGACAGCTTTCGCACCGAACAGGACGCCTCACTGCCGACGAATGCCAGCGCGCTCACCCCCTCGGCCGCGCTGACCCTGCGTTGGCCCTGGGTCCGGCACGGCGCCAATGGGGTGAGCCAGATCGTCGAGCCCGTCGCGATGCTCGCCTGGACAGGCGGCAACAATCTGCCGGTGGCAAACGACGAAAGCACCCGCGTCGAGTTCGATGAGGGCAACCTGCTGAGCCTGTCGCGCTTCCCTGCCCCGGACCGTCGCGAACGGGGGATGCGCGCGGCGCTCGGTGTGAACTGGTCACGGGTCGATCCCGAGGGTTGGGACGCGCGGTTGACCCTTGGCTCTGTGCTGCGCCAGACGCAGGACCTGACCTTTACCGCCTCATCCGGTCTGCGCGGCACCACGTCGGATCTGTTGATCGCCGGCCAGCTCAAGCTGCGCTCGGGCCTGACGGTGACGGCGCGCGGCCTGTTTGACGTGGCGCTTAAGGTCAACAAGGCCGAGGCCAAGGCCAATTGGGCCACCGGGCGCTACGATTTGACAGCCAGCTACGTCTGGCTCACCGCCGACGCGGCCGAGGATCGCCCGATTTCGGTCTCTGAATGGAACATGGCCGCAGGAGTCGACCTGACGCGGCACTGGCGTGGAACGATGTCGGCGCGCTACGATATCGCCTCGAACGAACCGATTTCCGCCGGTCTGGGGGTGGTCTATTCCAACGAATGTGTGGATGTAGCGCTTTCGGCCTCGCGCCGCTTCACCTCTTCCACTATCGTCACGCCAGCCACGAACTTCAGTTTTACCATCGGGCTGCGCGGCTTTTCTGCCAAGACGTCGGGCGGAGGAGCGTCCCGGACCTGTCGCTAGGCCCGCCCGAGCAAGACAAAACAAACGGATCTGACAATGCGCCACTTCTTTCGCCTCTGCCTGAGCCTTTCGCTGATCGTGACCGGGCTTGCCCTGCCGCTCCATGCGCAGAATTTCAGCCCCGCGATCAAGATCAACGAACAGGTCGTGACCAAGTACGAACTTGACCAACGCGTCGCGATGCTGCGCCTCTTCCGCGCGCCCGGCGATCCCGCGACCATCGCCGTGGATCAGCTGATCGACGACCGACTGCGCCTGCAAGCGGCAAAGGAACTGGGCATTACCCCCTCCGAAGACGCAATTGCCGCCGGCATGGAAGAGTTCGCCAACCGCGCAAACCTCTCCACCGAGCAATTCCTGCAAGCCCTGCAGCAAGGTGGAATCGCACCCGAAACCTTCCGCGATTTTGTCCGCGCCGGTGTTGCCTGGCGCGAGGTCGTGCGGGCAAAGTTCGGCCCCCGCATCAACATCTCCGAACAGGAAATCGACCGCGCGCTGGCCAGCGGCGGGGCTTCGGGGTCCGCTGTCGAGGTGCTGATGTCCGAGATCTTCCTGCCCGTCACCCCCGGCAACGAGGCCGAAGTGCGTGCGCTGGCTGAGCGTATTCGGCGCGGTTCCGCCAGTGGCTTTGCCGCTGCGGCGCGAGAGAATTCCTCCGCCCCGAGTGCGGGCGCCGGTGGTCGTGTGAACTGGGTCCCGGCGTCGAATCTGTCGCCGCAGCTTCGCTCTGTCATTCTGGGCCTGCGTCCGGGTCAGATCAGCGAACCGGTTGAGATGGACGGCCAGATCGCTCTCTTCCTGTTGCGCGAGGTCAAGGAATCCAAATCGCGCGCGCCGAATTACTCTGCCGTGGAATACGCCGCCTACTATATGGCCGGTGGCCGCAGCGCCGCCACACTGGCACAGGCCGCCAAGGTCAAGGCCCGCGTCGACACCTGCGATGACCTTTACGGCGTCGCCAAGGGTCAGCCCGACGAGGTGCTGGAGCGCGGCGTGAAGACACCGAACGAAGTGCCCGCCGACATCGCGCTGGAACTGGCCAAGCTCGACGCGGGCGAGGTCTCCACCGCGCTGACCCGCTCCAACGGGCAGACGCTGGTGTTCCTGATGCTCTGCGGCCGCAACTTTGACAGTTCCGCTGCCGTGTCGCGCGAAGGCGTCGCGCTGGATATCCAGAACCGGCGCTTGTCGTCCTATTCCGAGGGCTACCTGCAGCAGCTTCGTTCCGAAGCGCGGATCACCCGACGCTGAGTGATGGCCGCCATTGACGGCCTCCCCCCGCTGCGCGACGTCATCGCCACGCACGGGCTGGCGGCAAGGAAATCCCTCGGCCAGAACTTCCTGCTGGACCTCAACCTGACGGCCAAGATCGCGCGTCAGGCGGGTGATCTGACGGCCTGCGACGTGCTGGAGATCGGCCCCGGCCCCGGCGGGTTGACGCGCGGCCTGCTGGCCGAAGGCGCGCGCCGGGTACTGGCAATCGAAAAGGACGACCGCTGCCTGCCCGCGCTCGCCGAAATCTCCGCCGCCTATCCCGACCGCTTGCAGGTGGTGAACGCCGATGCGCTCGACTTCGACCCGCTCTCTCACCTGACGCCGCCGATCCGGGTCGCGGCGAACCTGCCCTACAACATCGGCACCGAACTGTTGGTGCGCTGGTTGACCCCGCCGAGATGGCCGCCCTTCTGGGAAAGCCTCACCCTGATGTTCCAGCGCGAAGTCGCTGAACGTATCGTCGCGACGCCCGGCTCCAAGGCCTATGGCCGCCTCGCCCTGCTCGCTAGCTGGCGGGCCGATGCGCGCATCGTCCTCTCCCTGCCACCCGAGGCATTCACCCCGCCGCCCAAGGTTTCTTCCGCCGTGGTGCATCTGACCGCCCTGCCGGAACCGCGCTATCCGGCGGATCCGAAGGTGCTGGAACGAGTGGTCGCCATGGCCTTCAACCAGCGACGCAAGATGCTGCGCGCCGCGCTCAAGGGACTGGCCCCGGACATAGAGGATCGCCTCACCGCGTCGGGGATTAAACCGACCGACCGCGCGGAAACCGTCTCGCTCGAACAATTCTGCGCCCTCGCCCGGACGGTCAAGGGCTGAGCCTCTCTTCACGATACATATTGCCAGAAACCGGGATTGCGACGCGAAAACCTTCGCGGCGCGGCTGACCCTAGCGTTGCACCAACCGCAGCCAGATCCCCGCCTGCGAGCGGACCGTCAGATGCGCGACCGGCACCGGCACCTCGCCCGCCGGTTCGATGCGAAAGCGGCGCAGGATCATTGACAGGATCAGCGGTCCCTCGACCATGGCAAAGCCCGCGCCGGGACAGACGCGCGACCCGGACGAGAACGGCACATAGGCCTCGCGCACGCAGCGACGGCCATTGTCGGTCTGGTACCGCGCCGGATCGAACCCGTCGGGATTGTCCCACAGCCGCTCGTGGCGGTGCAGATGCCAGGGGCTGAGCACGATCTGCGCGCCTTTCGGCACGTCGCGGTCGCGAAACCGCTCGGGACAGGCCGCTTCGCGCACCATCATCGGCACCGGCGGGTAAAGGCGCAAGGCCTCGCGGAAGGTATCGCGCGAGAGCTTGAGCTTTGCCATGACCGAAAACCCCTGATCGGTATCCAGCGCCTGGGCCTCTTCGGCCAACCGCTCCTGCCAGTCGGGATGTATCGCCATCAGATAGAGCGTCCAGGCCAACGCCGACGCCGAGGTTTCGTGCCCGGCGAGGAAGAAGATCGCGACCTGATCCACCATCTCTTCGGTGGTAAAACGCGCGCCGGTCTCGGGGTCGGGCGTCGTCATGATCTTGGTCGCCAGATCGTCGGGCGCGGTGCCTGCGGCGATCATGGCCTGCCGGTCGCCGGTCAGCCGCGCGATCAAGGCGCGAATGTCGCGCGCTGCCGTCTTGGTGCGGCGGCTGTGAAACCGGGGCAGCCAGCGCGGCAGCGGGATAAAGGCCGCGATGTTGAGGATCGGGGAGGAGCGTTGATAGTCGCGAAACCGGGTAAATGTCTCGGCGGCGATCTCGTGTTCGATCGGGATCGAGAAAAGCGTGCGAAAGATGACGTCGGCGGCGGCGTGGGAGGTCTCCTCCTCGATTTCAATCGCTGCACCGGTGCGGGTGTCGAGCCGCGCGACACAGGCCGCTGCCGCCGCCCACATCGCCGGGAAGGTATCTTTCAACCGCCCGCCCTCGAAGGCCGGGTCGATGATGCGCCGTTGCCGCTTCCACTGCGCGCCGTTGGTCAGAAAAACGGACTCGCCCAGCAAGGGACGCAACCCTTCGCTGACCCGCCCGGACTTCGGGAAGTCATCGGGCCGGTCCTTGAGTACGGTTTTCACAAGCTCCGGCTGGTTCACGAGGAAGGACCGGAAAAACGGCGTGCGAAACTCCGCCATCCACGCACGGTAGAGCCGCGCGGGCTGGGCCGACAGGATGTCCTGACGAAACAGCCGCACGTAACGCCATAGGCTGACGCGCTCCGCTCGAGCGGCGGGTTTGGGCGGTGTGGTCACGCGACGCTCCGATAGCGGTTCACCGGGGTTTCGATCCGCGATTTCGACGGCGCGCGGTCCTTGTAGCGGGCATACAGCGTAAGTGGGCCGGCGGTGATCCGGAAATAGTCATAATGGTCCGGTCGATCAAAGGCGCAAAGGTACTGAAAATGCAGACGAAAAAATCGCCAGCGCAGTTCCTTCCACCGCTCGGGCGACAGGGTCTGGGTAAAGGCCGCCGAGAGCACAAGCGGCCAGCGTTTGCCCGCACCCGCCACCCCCGTCACCGCCACGGGATCACAAAGCGCAAAGGCGCAGCCATCGCCCGGCGCGGTCACGTCGACCCAGGTCAGCTCCTCCCGCTCCGACAGGAAGGCAAGGTCCGCGCGCAGCCGCTGCGCGCGCGGCAAAAACGACACCATCGGAACCACCTGTCCAAGCGACAGGAAGGACAGGACCGGCCCGTCCTCGCGCACCTTTCCTGCGCGGATCAGGTCCGACAGGATCGACACAGCCAGATGCGCGCCCGAGGAATGACCGACCACCAGCACCTCGTCTGCATCGCTTTTCAACGCCGTGGCGATGGTTTCGGCGAAACTTGCGATGCGCTCTTCCAATGCATCAGAATTGGCCCCCAAGGTCCTGGCGGAAAAGGAATAATCGTGCATGAGGTAATAGGCAAAGAACTTGTTGTCCTTGGCCTTGAACCATCTCAGCACCGGGATCATGACCACAGGCAAGGCAAGCCATGCGACCAGCTCTGCCCCCGGCATAACCAATCCGATCAGCGCCGCGACACCCCAAACCGCGAGCAGACCGAGGCCGATGGCGAGCAGCAATTGCACCAGCAGGAACATCACCGGGTAAAGCGCGGCGATCACCGGCCCCTTGCGCAGGCGCATCAAGCGAAACAGCGCGCCGCTGAAGATGTAGACTGACGCTGTACGTATGAGGGAGAGATAGGTCGCGGGGATCGTGTTCGCCATGCTGTCGCGCACGATGTCGGACCAATAGAGCACCTCGACATCCGTTTCGACCTCTGCGCCATCCATCTGCGCGCTGACGTGCCAGCCGTAGGGCCCCTTTGTCACCTTGGGGCGCAGCGTCACCTCATAGCCGGAAATCGCGGCCTGCGCGGTGCTTTCCTTGCGGTAAAGCTCGCGGTAACGCCGCGGATGGATCGGGTCATAGCCGGGGATGTAGAACACCCGGCGGGTTCGGACGGGGGGTGAGCTGCTCATCTCGACCTCTGATGTTTTGCCGTAGGGTAACGGAAAAACCGGGCGAGATTAAGACCTTTCAGCCAAACCTCAGCCGAGCGCCGCGAGGCTGGGGAAGGTTTCGAGCAGCCAGTAGGACATCGCCGAAAACCCGCCCGTCAGCATCAGCAGCCCGATGGTCCAGAGCAGCAGGCCCATGATGCGCTCGATCCGCTCCATGTTGCGCTTCATCCAGGCCATTGTGCCGGTGAGGCGCGGCAGGAAGGCCGCGACCAGCAGGAACGGGATGCCGAGGCCTGCGGCGTAGACCGCAAGCAAGGCAGTGCCGCGCACGACCGACGCCTCGGATGCGGCAAGCGACAGGATCGCCCCCAGTTGCGGCCCGATGCAGGGCGTCCAGCCAAAGGCAAAGGCCAGCCCGAGAACGTAGGCGCCAAAGGCCGACCCGCCCCGGTCCCCAGCGTCAAGTCGCGCTTCGCGGTCCAGAAATCCAATGCGATAGATGCCCAGGAAGTGGGCGCCGAAGATCATAACCATGATCCCGGCCCCGATGTTGAAATAGTCCTGGAATTGCAGGAACATCGTTCCCACGACCGAGGCGGCGAACCCCAGCAGCAGGAACACGGTCGACAGCCCCAGGACGAACATGAAGGCGGTCGACAGCGCCCGCCCGCGCCGCGCGCCCTGCCCCAGATCGCCCAGCGTCACGCCCGACATATAGGCGATATAGGGTGGCACGATCGGCAAGACGCAGGGACTGAGGAAAGAGATTCCCCCCGCCATCAGCGCCACGATCATCGCAGGCAACAGCGCCGCGTCAAAGATATCAATTCCGAACATGCCACAGGCTTAGCCCAACCGCTCCGGCCCGTCACCTGCCCGGGTGCCGCAGACCCCTCACAAGGGCGTGGGGGGCTGTAATATCCCTGCCAGTTGCGAGGTGTTGCCTATGACGCCAGCCCGCGCTATCCGGGCCGCCATGAGCGAAGAGATCGACGCCCTCGGCCTGCTGTGCCCCCTGCCAGTCTTGCGTCTGCGCAAGCGGTTGCAGGCGATCGCGCCGGGGCAGTCGCTGACGATCCTGACCGACGATCCGGTGGCAGTCATCGACGTCCCACATTTCTGCCAGGAGGCCGGTCACCGGGTCGTTTCAACGGAATTGCTCGGTCCTGATGGGCCGGCGCGCCGCTTTACTGTGCTGAAGGGCGCGGATTAGGCGTTCCGGCGCCGTTGACGCTGAACACCGCATTATGATGACTGTTCGCGCGCGGCGAGGGATGCTATGGCGTGGCTTGCCCGGTGACAGGAATCCCATCATGACCAGACTGACCGAAGAGGGCCGCAAGGTCATCGCAGATATTGCCGACCGTCACGGCATCAGCCCGCAATCCGCGCAGCAGATGCTGGAGGCCGTCGCGGCCGGTCAGGGCACGCAGGCACAGTTCAACGTTCCCGAACTCGGCGGCATGGGTCAATGGTCGCAAGGCGGCATGACGATGGTTGGCGACATGTTCAATCACGGGTTGAAGGCACGGGTCGATGCGCTTTGCGCCGATCTCGCCGCTGTGGTGCGCGACACCTCTGTCTTTGCCCCGGCGCAGTCGTTCCAGTCGCAATCCCAAGGCTCGGGCAGCTCTTTCGGGGGCTCTTTCGGCGGCTCAAACAGCAGTCTTTTTGTACCC
>PAPR01000040.1 GCA_002709085.1 Pseudooceanicola sp.
CCCGCCTCTTCGACCTTCGCGCCCTCGCGCAAGGTGACCCCCTCGCGCGTCAGCGCGTTGCGCACCACCTCGACCGCATCGCGATCTTCATGGTCGAGGATGCGCGAGGCCTCCAGTACAGTGACCTCGGAGCCGAGCCGTCGAAACGCCTGCGCCAGCTCCAGACCGATCGGGCCGCCGCCGAGAACCAGCAGGTGGCGCGGGCGTTCGGTCAGCCCAAAGATCGATTCGTTGGTCAGATAGTCGATCCCGTCCAACCCCGGCACGGGCGGCACCATCGGGCGCGACCCGGTGGCGAGGACGATGCGCCTTGCGCTCAGCGCCTCGCCATTCACCTCGATCTGACGCGGTCCGGTAAAGCGCGCATGGCCCCGGATCACGCGAATGCCAAAGCCCTCGAACCGCTCCTGGCTATCATGCGGCGCGATCTCGGCGATCACGCCGGCGACATGCGCCATCACGGCGGCAAAATCGACATCAGGCTCCACCGGGGCGAGGCCAAAGCGCCCCGCGTCGCGCATCCCCTGCGCCTGCGCCGCCGCCGCGATCAACGCCTTTGAGGGCACGCAGCCGTGGTTGAGGCAATCGCCCCCCATCTCGCCCCCCTCGATCAGGACGACGCGGGCGCCCATCTGAGCCGCCCCCGACGCGACGGAGAGCCCTGCGGAGCCAGCACCAATGACTATCAAATCGGACTGATCCTGCCGCACCAGCGCGCTCACAACGCCACCTTCCGGCGCAGTAGAATGGGCACTAGGGACAGTGCCGCAAGACCGAGGATCGGCAACAGGATATATGGCTCGAACAGGATACCCAGGTCCGGGCGTCCCCCGGCCTCCAACACCGTTCCCAGCCCCGCCCCGACAGAGGTGAGGACCAAAGCGCCCGGCGTGATGCCAAGGAATGTCGTGATGACAAAGCGCGACAGGGGCACATTCAAGAGCGCCGACAAAAGGTTCGCGACAAAGAACGGGACCACCGGCACCAGTCGAAGGAAGAACAACATCGACCATTGGTTCTCGTCCAGCCCGCGCTTGATCCGCGCGATCCGTCCTTCACTGGCATCGATCCGCGCCGCCATCGACCGCCCCACACCCATGCGGATCGCCAGGAACAACACCGTCGCGCCCAATGTCGCGCCAAAGACATTGAACAACACACCGGGCCAAAGACCGAACAGGAAGCCGCCGGTCAGCGTCGCAATCGTCGCGCCGGGCAGAGAGAGCGCAACAATCCCCGCATAGATCAGCACAAAGACCAGCGCGGTCAGCACATAGTTCTGATCGCGGAAGGCTTCCAAGGCTTTGTGCCGGTCCTGCAAGGCGTCAAACGTCAGTTGGTCGGCAAAGGCCCATGCCGCGATGGCGGCGCATATTACCAACACGCCAAGCGGCCAGAGCCGATTGAGGGTCAGGTTTGATCGGGGTGCGGCGGTCATTTCAATCTCCGGCAGGGTCGCGCGTGGCGCGGATTGGCAGGGTCGCGCAAGGCGCGGATTGGACGTCGCGGCACAATGCGCCGGGACCGTGGGCTTTGATACCCCCCTCACAGGCCAGTGAACGAACGTCATCTGCTGTGCTTTGTGACCGATTATCGTGTCGAGAAGGGGCTGACATAGGGACCAGACACCCGTTCCATTGAGGATAATGGAATTCTGCTCGCAATCGGCTCTTGCTCATTTGACATATGACGGACCCCCGCCTATAGACCGGGCTTCGAACAACCGCGGGCCAATGGGCGATTCCCGCATCGCCCGGTTCTACCCGCAGAGGATATGAACCGCGCCCCTGGGGCGCTGCCCGCCGATACGGCGCAAGCAAACGGAGACGGAGCGATGAAACGCACCTACCAACCCTCGAACCTCGTGCGCAAACGGCGCCATGGTTTTCGCGCCCGCATGGCCACCAAGGCCGGCCGCAAGATCCTGAACGCGCGTCGTTCGCGTGGTCGCAAGTCGCTGTCCGCATAAGCTGACCCCGGTCCCATGTGGGACGGGCATGTGACAGGCCATTTCAGGATCACACTGAATGGTTAATGATTTTGTAACCGCCGGGGCCACCGCCCGGGCGGTTTTCGCGTGCCCACAGCCAATCGAACCGCGCCGCTCATGACACACGACGTTGAAACCTTGCAGAACCGATCCGATTTCCTCGCCTGTGCGCGGGGCAAGCGGCAGGGCACCAAGGGCATGATGGTGCAGGCGCTGAAACGCCCCACTGACGCAGCAGAGCCTGATCTGATCCGTGTCGGTTTCACCTGCTCCAAAAAGGTTGGTAATGCCGTCGCGCGCAACCGGGCCAAGCGGCGTCTGCGCGAAGTCGCCCGCCTGCTGTTGCCCGAACATGGCCGTCCCGGCTGGGACTACGTCTTGATCGGCAGTAGGGAGAACACCGCTGCCCGCCCCTTTGCAGAGCTTCAGTCGGATCTGCTACGCGCACTGGCCAAGTTGCACGCATGACCCCGCTCGCCTCTCTGCTCGCCGCGCCAATCAGGGCATACCGCGCGATCTTTTCGCCGATTGTCGGGCATAATTGTCGCTACGATCCGACCTGTTCGGCCTATGCGCTTGAGGCGCTGTCGCGGCATGGCGGGGTCAAGGGCGGCTGGCTGACGCTGCGCCGCATTGCCCGCTGTCATCCTTGGGGCGGCATGGGTGTGGATGACGTGCCGGACTGATCCAGCTTGAACTGCCAGTGTCACAGGTCCCCGCCCCTCAGCGCGGGTACCGGCGATCCGGCGCATAGCCTGTGGTGTCGAGGTTGGGCTACCGTTCCTCGGCCAGATCTGCGATGATCCGACCCGTGATACCCGCCAACGCCAGCCCGAGGTGCTGATGCCCGAAGGCCTGCAGAACGTGCTGCTTTCCCGGCGCGCACCCGATCACCGGCAGCTAATCCGGCAGCGAATCCAGCATCGTCGGGCGAAACCTCAACCAGGTCGAGGACCGCGCGGGCAGCCGGCCGAGCATCTCCGCGCCCTTCCGCACTAGACAACGTGCAGCCCCCACATTGCCGCCGACAAGACCGCACTGGTGCCGAGCGCGCCCGCGCCGATGACTGCCAGATCATAATTCGCTATGCCTCCCCTCCTCGCCCTTGATCCTGCTCGGACCCGCCAACCGGGGACATCCCAGCATTCCCCCTTCCCCCGCGCGTGTCAAAATGCGATATGCGCGCTCATGCTTGACGATCTCGACGACATCCATCCGCTGTTTCACGGGGCTCCCAAAAGCACCGAATTCAAGAAGCTGCGCAAACGCATCGTGCAGAACGTGCGGGAGGCGGTCGATCAATACGGCATGATCGAACCCGGCGCGCGCTGGCTGGTCTGCCTTTCAGGCGGCAAGGACAGCTACACGCTACTCGCCATTCTGTACGAGCTAAAATGGCGCGGCCTCCTGCCCGTTGATCTGCTGGCGTGCAATCTGGATCAAGGCCAGCCGGGGTTCCCCGCGACCGTCCTGCCTGAGTTTCTGAACAAGATGGGCGTCCCGCACCGCATCGAATATCAGGACACCTATTCTATCGTCATGGACAAAATCCCGCAGGGACGCACCTTTTGCGCGCTCTGTTCCCGCCTGCGCCGCGGCAACCTCTACCGCGTCGCGCGCGAAGAGGGCTGCTCTGCCGTGGTTCTGGGTCATCACCGCGACGATATCCTCGAAACGTTCTTCATGAACCTCTTTCACGGCGGCCGTCTGGCGACCATGCCGCCCAAGCTCGTGAACGAGGAAGGCGATCTCTTCCTCTATCGTCCACTCGCCCATGTCGCCGAAGCCGATTGCGAGAAGTTCGCGCGCCTGATGAACTACCCGATCATTCCCTGCGATCTCTGCGGGTCACAGGACGGGTTGCAGCGCCAGCAGGTCAAACAGATTCTCGACGGCTGGGAGAAGAACAGCCCCGGACGCCGTCAGGTGATGTTTCGCAGCCTGATGAACGTCCGCCCTTCGCATATGCTGGATCCGAAATTGTTCGACTTTGCAGGGTTGATGCGGGGTGAGCCCGTTGAAATTGACGAAAATTCGGAAAAATCGGTCGCCCGTTAAAGGGCTGTTGAAGAACTGCGCGTAATCTCCCCTTCAAATCACACTGAAGGGATGGCCGATGCTGCGCCAGATCCACCAACAGATACTGGATGCGCGCCTGCAGTTGCGGCGGTTGCTGATCGGCCCGCAAACGCTGGCGTTCCTACCGGCCCTGGCGCTCGCCGCCTTCTGGTTCGGGGGGGAGGAGTTGTTGATTGGCGTCACACTGGGAATCCCCATGCTCTTTGCCCTGCTCGGCGGCTACGACCGCCCGGCCCCGCAGCCTGTGCGGGCCTGCGACGGGGTGACCGGCCTGCCGATGCGCGACGGGCTGGAGGACGCCTTGTCCTCCTCCATGCGCGGCTCCCTCTCTGCGCGGCGCGCCACCGCCTGTTTCATGGTCTCCATTGACGAATATGATGTGCTGGTCGAACGCTTCGGTGGCACTGCGGGCGACCATATCCTGCGCCGGACGGCCGATCGCTTGCGCAACGTTCTGCGGGAACACGACCTGGCCTGTCGCACTGGCAGCGCATCCTTCGGCATCGCCCTCGCCCCGGTCGCCCATGTCGACATCGAAGCGGCGATCCAGATGGCCAGCCGCCTGCAAGCGGCAAGCGAAGAACCGATCGTTTTGGACAACACGGTGATCTATGTGTCCGTTTCCATTGGATTTTGCCTCGGCAGTCGCACACCGGAGGCCTCCGGTGACGGCCTGATCCAAGCCACCGCCCTCGCCTTGAGCGAAGCCGTCCGCAACGCGCCCTCGGCAATCCGCTCTTATTCCGACGAAATGCGCCGAACCGAAAAATCGCGCCATATCTTCGCGGACGAAGCCGCTGCAGCACTTGAAAACGGTGACATCCGCCCGCACTACCAGCCGCAAATCTGCACCGATACAGGCAAAGTCACGGGGTTCGAAGCACTCGCCCGCTGGATCCACCCCGAACGCGGCACGATCCCGCCTGCCGATTTTCTGCCAATCCTCGAAAATGCCGGCAAGCTTGCCCGCCTCGGCGAAGTCATGCTGGGCCGATCCCTAGCAGCGCTGCGCGCCTGGGAGGAGGCGGGCCTCGACATCGCCTGTGTGGGTGTCAACTTTTCCTCGGATGAACTCCGCAACCCCAAGCTCATTGACAAGGTGAAGTGGGAACTCGACCGCTATGACCTCGCGCCCAATCGTCTGGCCGTCGAGGTGCTGGAAACGGTTGTCGCGGCGACACCAGAAGACGTCGTTGCCCGCAATGTCAACGGTTTGGCGAAACTTGGTTGCCGCGTGGACCTTGATGATTTCGGCACTGGCCACGCCTCGATCTCGTCCATCCGGCGGTTCGCGATCGGACGGATCAAGATCGACCGCAGCTTCGTGATGAAAGTCGACCGCGATCCCGAACAACAACGCATGGTGGCGGCAATCCTGACAATGGCCGAACGCCTGGACCTCGAGACCCTCGCCGAAGGGGTCGAGACGGCAGGGGAACACGCGATGCTGGCCCAACTAGGGTGCGACCACGTTCAGGGCTTTGGCATCGGCCACCCCATGCCGTTTGAGGCGACCGAGGCCTGGGTCCGCAATCACATGGCCTCGCTCGAGGCACCGCCCAGCATCACGCGGCGCAATGGATGAGGTCGCGCCGCCTGTTCCCACGCATTAATGCCATTGACAGACAGCGCGACGTATCAGACCATCCGCCACCCATACCCAATCTCGCCCCTCCGGCCGCGGTCTAGGGCAGAGCCATAGCCCGTTCCGCAACTCCTTCCCCAACGCTTTCACGGCTAAGTGACAATCGGCCACGTCGTCACGTTTCCCCGATTCCGCCTTGACCTTTGACGCCTACCTCTGTTGAACCCACCTACCTTTTGAATTCGAACGGAACGGCGGGCGATGAACGATCAAAACAAAAATCTCATCCTGGCGACGGTCCTCAGCTTCGTCGTGATCGTTGTCTGGTTCCTTCTTTTCCCGCCGCCGGAGCAGACGCAGGACCCGAATGCGCCCGCTTTGACCGGGGCCACCGAGACCCAGGTCGATACCTCTGCCTCGCTCACGCCGGGGGCCGAACCTGCGCCCGGATCTACCGCGCCTGGTTTTTCCGCCGCGGGCACGCAGCCAGCGGCTAACGCGCCCGAAGATCAGCGCATCATCATCGACACTCCGCGTCTTGCCGGGTCGATCAACTTGCGGGGCGGTCGGATCGACGACCTCAAGCTCAAGGATTATCTGACCAGCCTCGACGCAGACGCCACCCGCGTCACCGTCCTGCGCCCTGAGAGTGATCGCGACCCCTTCTATGCGCTCTATGGCTGGGTGCCAGTTTCCGGCGTGGACATCGCAGCGGTGCCGAGCGATGACACGCCGTGGACGATTGAGGACAACGCGACGCTGACCACGGAAAATCCTGTGACCCTGACCTGGGACAACGGCGCGGGCCTTATCTTCAGCCGGACGATTGCAGTCGACGCCAACTACATGTTCTCCGTCACGCAAGGGGTTGAAAATACTACGGGTTCCGCAGTCTCCCTGCGTCCCTACGCCTTGCTGCGCCGCCATGGCATCCCCTCCGACCTAAAGAAGTTCTTCGTCCTGCACGAAGGGCTCGTCCGCATGTCGGACGGTGAGTTGGAAGAAGCCAAATACGGGAAAATGGAAGATTTCGACATCGATGGCCGCGAAGGTGTGCCCGCCGAGCGCGTCGAAGTCGCGGAAAGCGGTTGGGTCGGCTTCACCGACCACTACTGGATGTCGACGATCATTCCCGACACCGCATTCCGCTCCACCGCGAAATTCTACCCGACCCAAAACATCTTCCAGACTGATGCGGTTCTGCCCACGGTCGAGGTTGCGCCGGGCGCCTCCGCACAGACCGATAGCCGTTTGTTTGCTGGTGCCAAGGAATGGGAGGCGATCAATCGCTATGAAGAAGAGGCCGGCGTCACCCGCTTTGTCGACGCCATCGACTGGGGCTGGTTTTTCTTCCTGACCAAGCCGATCTTCCGCGTTCTCCACTGGTTGAACAGCATTATCGGCAACATGGGCTGGTCGATCATCGCCCTGACGATCCTGCTCAAGGCGGTCCTGTTTCCGCTGGCCTACAAATCCTATGCCTCCATGGCAAAGATGCGCGAACTGCAACCGCAGATGGAGAAGCTGAAGGAAAAGGCCGGCGACGATCGTCAGGCAATGCAGAAGGGCATGATGGAGCTCTACAAGAAGGAAAAGGTAAATCCCGCTTCGGGCTGTCTGCCGATCCTTCTGCAGATCCCGATCTTCTTCTCGCTCTACAAGGTGATCTTTGTCACGCTTGAACTGCGTCATCAGCCGTGGGTCGGCTGGATTCGCGACCTATCCGCACCGGACCCGTCGTCGATCCTGAACCTGTTCGGCCTGCTGCCCTATGCGCCGCCGGATCCGGAAAGCTTTGTCGCGATCCTCAGCCTCGGCATCCTGCCGATCCTGCTCGGCATCTCGATGTGGTTGCAGCAAAAGCTGAACCCGGCGCCCACGGACCCGACGCAACAGATGATCTTTGCCTGGATGCCATGGGTCTTCATGTTCATGCTGGGGAATTTCGCCAGCGGGCTGGTGCTTTACTGGATCACGAACAACACGATCACCTTCTCGCAGCAATACATCATCATGCGCAGCCACGGCTTCAAACCGGACGTTTTCGACAACATCAAGAAGAGCTTCCGGCGCAAGAAAAAGGTCGAGGGCAAGTAAGTGGCCCGTCTGGCCCAGATGTTTCGACATCCCGTCAAGGGGATCGGCAGCGAACCCCTTGAGGTCTGCCACCTGAGCCCTGAGGGCGCCATGTCCGGCGACCGCGCATGGGCGTTGCTGACCGCCGCGGCGGAGGACATCGATGCCTGGCAGCCGCGCCGCAACTTCCTCGTCGTCGCGCGTGGCCCGGATCTGTCGCCCATCATGGCGCGGACGATTGGCGAGACGATCGAACTCTCCCACCCCAGGCGGCCCAGTCTGACCTTCGACCCTGCGACCGAGGCGGACGCCCTGCGCAACTGGATCGCCCCGCTTTGGCCCTCGGCTGACCCTGCCCCGGCTCGACTGGTGCGCGCGCCGGGGCATGGCATGACCGACATGCCGGTGCCTTTCGTGTCGATCGGAAATCTCGCGTCTCTGGAGGCTTTGGGCGAGGCCGCCGGCCAGCCGCTCGACCCCCGCCGTTTTCGCATCAATCTGTGGGTCGAGAACCTGCCCGCATGGGAAGAGACCAACTGGATCGGGCAGGAATTGCACGTCGGGCCCTTGCGGCTGTTTGTCGACCAACCGATTGGTCGATGCCGCGCGCCGGATGCGAACCCCGAAACAGGCACGCGGGACGTTATCGTCAATCGCGAATTAACGACCTTGGGCAAAGAGACGAATTTCGGGGTTTATGCGCGCGTCCTGACGTCCGGCTCTGCAACACTTGGGGATAAGGTGACTTTGAGATGACGACGCTCCCCTTCCCCATTGCCGAGGAACCCGATCCCGCGACCGCCGAAAAAGGGCGCATCCTGTTCGCCGGCATGACCGAATTCGTCAAGGGCGTGGTGGCCATGGACGGCCTGCCCGCTGCGGACCGAATGGAGGTCTGCTTTGCCGGTCGCTCCAACGTCGGGAAATCCAGCCTGATTAACGCCCTGACTGGACAGAAGGCGCTGGCGCGCGCCTCCAACACGCCCGGTCGCACGCAAGAGATCAACTATTTCACCCTGGCCGAGCACGGCTACCTCGTCGACTTGCCCGGCTATGGATATGCCAACGCGCCCCTGCCCGTGGTGGAAAAGTGGCAGCGCTTGCTCAAGCGATACCTCAGTGGCCGACAGACCTTGCGCCGCGCCTTCGTGTTGATCGACGCGCGGCACGGGGCAAAAAAAGTGGATGAGGAAATCATGTCCCTGCTCGACAGCGCGGCGGTGACCTTTCAGGTCGTGCTGACCAAGATCGACAAAATCCGACAGACGGAACTGGACAAAAGCCTGGACGTTACCCGCAAGGTACTGGCCAAGCATCCAGCCGCATTTCCGGACTTGGTTCTTACCTCATCCGAGAAAGGCGACGGGATCGCGACCCTGCGAAGCATTATCGCAGGGATCACTTGATTGCTTAGAAACGGTAGCTGAGACGCGCTTCGATGGTATTGCCGGTCAGGTTCTGACCACCGATGTCGTCAAACTCGTTGTAGAGGTACTCGGCACCGACGGTGACGTTGTCCATAACTTCGTAATCGAGGCCCACGCCAGCGACGTAGCCGTTGCCGCCACCGGCGCTGGAATCAGCGTAGGCGTAACCAGCCGTGGTATAGACCAGTGCGCGACCTGCATCGTAACCGGCTTTCGCCTTGACGCGCGTGACGCCCTGCAGGGCCTGACCGCCGATGACAACGTCGTTCCCGATGTACTGCGCTTCACCACCCAGAACGTAGTTGCCAAAGTCGTAATCGTAGCCGACGAATACGCCCTCGTTGCGCCCGCTGCCCGAGGCCGCGCCGCGATCCCATTCGCCAGTGCCAACACCGGCACCAAAGTAGAAGCCGGTCCAGTCGCTTGCACGAACGACAGGCAGGACGGGTGCGGCGATCACCGGGTCAGCAGGGCCAGTCGTTGCGGAACCCGCAAAAGCAGCGCCTGCACCCGCAGTCACGACGATGGCGGACCCAATGATCAAAGATTTAATACGGGTCATGTGTTGTCTCCTTTTAAACGCGAAATAGTTAAGGGCGCTGTTGCGCTCTTCGTATCCTCAACGCTGCAGATAGCGATTGGGTCCCAGTGACTCCATTCCTGTCAAAACCTGTGGCAAATTTGCGCCTATTGCCCCCTTGGCAGCGGCGGGAGCGCGCCGTATCAAACACCTTGACCCATTTGGGAACCTCAGGATGAGAAAACAGAACGTCATGAATCGCGACTGGATCGCCACCGCCCGCACCCTCTCCGAAGCGCTGCCTTATCTGCAACGCTATGAAGGCGCGGTCGTGGTCGTTAAATTTGGTGGTCATGCCATGGGCGACGATGAGGCGATGCAGATATTTGCGCGCGACATCGTGTTGATGCGGCAGGTCGGGGTGAACCCGGTGATCGTGCATGGCGGCGGCCCGATGATTAACCAGATGCTCGAAAAGCTTCAGATCGAATCTCACTTTGTCAACGGCAAGCGCGTCACGGACGAAGCCACCGTCGAAGTGGTCGAAATGGTACTCTCGGGCCGGGTGAACAAGCGTATCGTGCAGGCGATCAACGACGAGGGCGGCAAGGGCGTCGGCCTATCGGGCAAGGACGCCCGCCTGATGATCTGCGAGATGGAGAACCCCGAGCTGGGGCTCGTTGGAACGCCGGTTGAGATAGACACCACAATTCTGCACGCCATGTTCGCCGCCGACATCATCCCGGTGATTGCACCGCTCGGCATGGGTCGCAACGGGGAGACGTTCAACATAAATGGCGACACGGCCGCCGGTGCCATCGCCGGTGCGCTGAAAGCGGATCGTCTATTGCTGCTGACGGATGTGGCCGGCGTCAAGAATACCGAAGGCGAGGTCGTGACCGAGCTACGCTCGGCCCAGATCCGTCAAATGACCGAGGACGGCGTTATCGCCGGTGGCATGATCCCAAAGACGCAAACCGCGCTGGACGCCATCGAACGCGGCGTGCGTGCCGTCGTCATTCTGGACGGTCGCGCGCCGAACGCCACGCTGCTGGAGCTGTTCACCGAACATGGTGCGGGGTCGCTGATCCGGGGCGATTGATGCACGGGCTGGCTGCCTGCCCCGTGTGCCGGGCTGGGCTTTGGCTATAATCGTATTCTAGGAGCGGAGCCGCACAAAGCCATGGTCAAACGCCTCATTCTGCTGCGACATGCGACCTCCCGCCCGGCGAGCCTCGGGACGGAGGATCACGCGCGCGACCTCACCCCCACCGGGCGCCGCGAGGCGACAGCGGTGGGCGATTGGTTGCGTGCCCGGGGGCATGGTCCTGACGTGATCTTATGCTCTGACGCGCGCCGAACGCGCGAGACCTGCGCATGTCTTGAGCTGACGGCCGACGTCCACTATCTGCCCGACCTTTATCACGCCAGCGCCGAAGAAATGCTCGCCGTGCTGTGCACTGGCAATGGTGAGGCGGTGATGATGATTGGCCATAACCCCGGCATTGCAGAATGTGCCGGTCGCATCCTCAAGCACCCGTTGCAGACCGGCTTCGCAGGCTATCCGCCGGCGGCGACGCTGGTCGCTGATCTCGCGGTGCGATCGTGGGACGACGCACAATTCGCAACGGCGGAGATGGTCGATTTCGTCACGCCGCACGAATTAATGGGTCGCGACGCGACCTGATCCGGGCACGTCCCAAGGCTGTAGAGGTCAGAGCCCGAGGTTGCCCCCGTGGTCGAAGCCTCAGTGCCCCAGAATCTGGCTGAGGAACAGCTTGGTCCGCTCGCTCTTGGGGTTGTTAAAGAACTCTTCGGGCTCATTCTGCTCCACGATCTGCCCTTGATCCATAAAAATCACGCGGTTCGCGACCTGACGCGCGAAACCCATTTCGTGCGTGACGCAGATCATCGTCATCCCCTCTTCGGCCAGTTCGATCATGGTATCCAGAACCTCCTTGATCATCTCGGGATCAAGCGCGGAGGTCGGTTCGTCGAACAGCATGATCCTCGGCTTCATACACAGCGACCGGGCGATTGCCACACGCTGCTGCTGCCCGCCGGACAACTGCCCGGGGTACTTGCTGGCCTGTTCTGGGATTTTCACCTTTTCGAGGAAATGCATCGCTGTTTCCTCAGCTTCCCGGCGGGGAACCTTGCGCACCCAGATCGGCGCCAACGTGCAATTCTCAAGGATCGTGAGGTGCGGGAAAAGGTTGAAATGCTGAAAGCACATCCCGACCTCGGAGCGGATTTTGTCGATGTTCTTCAGGTCGCTCGTCAATTCGGTGCCATCAACGATGATCCGGCCCTGCTGATGCTCCTCCAATCGGTTGATGCAGCGGATCATCGTGGACTTGCCCGAACCGGATGGGCCCGCGATAACAATCCGTTCGCCCCGGTGCACCGTCAGGTTGATATCGCGCAGCACATGAAAGGTGCCGTACCATTTGTTCATGTCGGTGATTTCGATGGCCACCTCATCGGAGACTTGCATCGCGCTGCGTTTGACACTGCGGTCCGTGGTGGGTTCGGTCATGGTCATGTTGGTTTTCCTTTCCAATGGCCGTCAGTGTCCGGTCTGAAGCTTGCGCTCCAGATACATCGAGTAGCGCGACATCGAGAAACAGAAGATGAAGAAGATAGCACCGATGAAGATGAACAGTTCCCAATAGATGCCGTTCCAAGCGGTATCGGCGCGGATCGCATTGCTCAGCCCGATCGGGTCGAACATCGAGATGATCGACACCAGCGTCGTGTCCTTGAACACCCCGATAAAGGTCGAGACGATGCCGGGGATCGAGATCTTGAGCGCTTGCGGCATGATGATCAGCCGCTGCGCCTGCCAATAGTCGAGGCCGAGCGAATCTGCCCCCTCGTATTGCCCTTTGGGCAAGGCAGCCAGCCCGCCCCGGATCACCTCGGCCATATAAGCCGACGCAAAGAGCGTCACCATGATCATCACCCGCAAGATGATGTCAAAGGTCGTGCCCGGCGGCAAAAAGATGTTCAGCAGAACCGATGCCACGAACAGCAGCGTGATCAGCGGAACGCCCCGGATGAATTCGATGAAGCCGACGCAGATCGACTTGACCAACGGCAGGTCCGACTGACGGCCCAGCGCCAGCACGATGCCGATCGGCAAGGAGGCCATGATCGCCGTTACGCCGATGGTGATCGACAAGAGGAACCCGCCGAATTCGCGCGACTGGACCGGCGCGAGTGCGACCGGGACCAAACGGGCAAGGTCCGGAACAAAGGCCGGTCCCAGCACCGACCACCAGAGCACAGCCGCCAGAACTCCGACCGTCAGCGCCAGTGGCGGTATGATGAACCGCACCGCGATACGAAAGACGACGAAGCCGATGACAAAGCCAAAAAGTGCGCTGATCGGTCCCCAGATTGTTCCGCCCCACAACAGCCAGACGGCGATGAAGGGGTAGAGCATCGAGAACCACAATATTTTGCTCGGCACGTAGTCAGCGAACAGGACGGGCGACACCGCCACGAGGAGCAACACGAAAGTCAGAACCGGCCGCCAATAGAGCTCTGCCGGGTAAAAACCGAACATCAATTGCGGCCAGCGTTCCCGGATCACTCCCCAGCACGCGCCACGGTCATCGCCGAGGGCCGCCAGAATCTCGCGGCAGTTGGTCAAGGATGCCCCGTCCCAGGTGGGCGAGATCAGCCAGGGCAGGATCTCATAGAGCACGAAGCCCACGAACAGCAGGGAAATTATGGTCAGGACGGTGTTCATCCAACCTGAGAACAAGTTGATGCGCGCCCATCCGACTACTCCGATATGAGCCGCAGGCGGTGCCTTTTCAGGCAACATGGTATCGCGCACAAAGGCGACGGTTTCTGCATGTGTATCGCTCATCTCACCGCTCCACCAATTTGACACGCGAGTTGTACCAGTTCATCCCGGTCGAGATGATCAGTGAGATCGCAAGATAGATCAGCATCCCCAACAGCACGGTCTCCAGTTCCCGGCCCGTCTGGTTGAGCGTGATCCCCATCAGGGTCCCGGTCAAATCCATGTAGCCGACGGCAATCGCGAGCGAAGAGTTCTTGGTCAGGTTCAGATATTGCGAGATCAGCGGCGGAATGATCACCCTGAGCGCCTGCGGCAGCACCACCAAGGAGGTGATGCGGCGGGGCCGCAGCCCCAGGGCCGCTGCCGCTTCGGTCTGACCTTGGGAAATGGCGAGGATCCCAGCGCGCACAATCTCCGCGATAAAGGCCGCAGTGTAGAGCGACAGCGCCAGCCACAAGGCGATCAGCGAGTTGCGCAGATAGGTCCCGCCCTGAAAGTTGAAGCCCTTGAG
>PAPR01000041.1 GCA_002709085.1 Pseudooceanicola sp.
CAAAGAAGCCTCTGAATCGCAGATCACACGTCAGCTCGAAAGTGTGCGGGCGGCGCACCGCTTACAGACTGACACGAATTTTCTTGCCCCGTTGTCAATGCGAACTGAACCGCGCCGGTTCGTCATGTCCAGCCCTCATCGACATCGATACCGGAGCTTCGGCGTCACCGAATTCGTCGGCCATTCGTCGCTTTGATCCAGAAATGTTGTGCTGGACGAGTGTTACATTCCTTGTCCGCCACGTAAGCCGACCCTAACGACCGACATTTTGGTCAACTCCATCTCGGACCCATCTCCCGCCAAAGGAGATGCCATGACATTCGAATTGTATCGGCCCGAAATCATTCCTGCCAAAGACGCTGGGCTGTCCACTAAAGAGCTCAAACTTTATCTCGGTGTCGGTCGCAACAGCGTGGCTGAGATTGCCAGACGGTTTGGCGTCGAAAAGATGCACGGCATCTATCCAGAGAAGGTCCTATGGCGCCAATTGTTCGGCGTCCTTCCCGCGGACGACTCCACAAGGAGCCTACTGCGCGAAAGCCTCGTCGACATCAACTGGGTTCGCAAGGTCACCGGTGTCACTAACTCGACGATCCGGGACAACCTCCGGACCGGGCGCTGGCAATACGACCGTGGCGTTCAGCTCGGCGATGCAGACGCTGAGCAAGCACCCCGCATGCGCCGCTGGCTGCCCGCGCTAATCCGGACCCGAGTCCTTGGTTCCCCTGTTCCAAGTTTCGAGATTGTGGAACCGGTGCCGGTGCCAGCACCTGGCTCAAATCCGCGATGCGAACCTGCCTCTCCAGCCGACGCAGGCGACGTTTTCGAGACACTCTTCGCCTCCGAGGCCGCTCGTCCCTCCAACGCCGAAAATAACAACTGTCAGTAGGTTTTCGGCACGGGAAAACCCACCGGTTCTTATTACCCGCATCCCGATAACGCTCACCCCTTCCCGATATCGCTGACCAGCAGAAAGACAGAAAGATGCTCCAGAGCATGCCCACAATGTATGACATCGTAGTCCACGGCCTGAACCATGAATACCCGACCGTTCGCCAATATGCTGCCCACCTACAGCGGATGCTACGCGATCGAGGTTACCAGGACCGCCATCTCAAAGTCATGGCCGGTGCGCTTGCGGATTACCTCGAGATAGCTCCCAAATACACCAAGACGGATGCGCGACTGAACGCCCGGATCGGCGCCTGGGGAATCAAGCCCAGCACCTACAGGCAATATCAAGGCGACGGTAGGCGCTGTATCGAGCACTACCACGGAGATCTTCAAGCCCGAGTAGCACGCCGAGAGCTACAGGATACGTTCTCACGGCTTAGGGAAGTTCTGCCCGAACTGATCGAGGCCAACCTCGTCAAGGAGTCGCAGACCCGAGGCTTCCCCAAGCTTTGCGATCTCAGCCGCGCGCGCGGATGGGACATGATCAATCTAACCCGGGATCGCATCATTCAACTACACACAGACTGTTGGTCCTCAAAACAATGGGAGCAAGTGAAACGAGGAGCCAAGCTCCTCGACCACCTTCGTCAGTTCCCCACCTGCACCGTTATGCTGCCACCGCACAAGATCGGCTCTCTGAATGGTGTTTTTCGGAAAAACAACGACATCCCCTGCTTCCTGACAGATGAAACTGCACAGTGGGTTCAAAACGCGACGACCGTATATGACGAGACCGCGATCACGGCCGAGGCCAAGGAAGCTACGGCCAAACCGCAATCGGACGGCAGCGTCGGCATCTACCGGGCTGCATTTCACACCTATATTCGAACGGCAGGCGAGTTCTGCAACCTTAAAATAACGAATGGCCTGCCAGCATTGTTCGATATTGAGATCATCGAAAAGGTTCTTGTAGCGCTTTGCGACCGCTCCAAGTTGCCAAACGGTTTGGCACCCAGAACTCTGCATGAATACGCTGACAAGTTGAGACTGACCCTGCAACGACAAGACTATGTTGAAGAGGCCGACAAGATCAGCAGTCTGATGTCTCGGCTCCCGGCCCTGATTGAGGGTGAGAACGCAAGTGAACTGATGTCAACACGGACTGAGGCCTGGTGTCGTGCACTGCTTGGCGACCCGGTTAAAACTGAGATCTTCGAGACGCAACACCTCCAATACGCGGCAAGAGCAAACGCAGCTTTAGAAATCGCCGACATCGAAGGTATTAATCTGGAGCAGTTCGCAGAGAACCCGACTATTCTCGGCTATTCGCCCGAGGAAAAACGGATGGCGACAAAGCTCCTCCGCCAGGCCAGGATGTTCGGCGTCTGTGCTGCATTTGCTGCTCTTGAACTCGATGTCGCTCCGTTCCGAAAGTGCAATATCTTGCATGACCTGAGTTTGGATGGACACCCCCAAACCTTATTCGACTTCCGAACTGACAAAAAAGATCGCCATTTCGTCGTTCATGTGCCCACCGAGCTTCTCAAGAACGGGTTGGCTATGATTAAGCGCGGACAGCGCATGCCGGCGTTCACGGTATCGGCAATCGGCCATAGCGCTGACGCGTTTGAAATTCTCGACTTTTACCTCACACGGATCCGTCCGCTGTTTGGCGGCGCCCGATTGTCTGGCTTTGCCTTCCCTGCTATTGAAAAAGAAGCCAAGGCCTTGGTCACACAGACATTTGATGGCTGGCTGTCTGAATGCTCGCTGTCCATCGGATTGCCACTGACAGCGCATAATTTCCGGCACGGCCTATGCTCTATTGAGGTCAACGCCGATCCCGGTTGCTTCCCCGAACTCGAAACAATCACGGGCGATACCGAGAGGGTCCTGAGAAGAAACTACGCTTTCATTGACGCAGATAAGCGGAGTGTCGACTTCCAGGCAAAGCGCTATGCTCGGAGAGCAAATAGGTCGACATGGTCGGGTTCAGTTCGGAGGGTAACCGAATGAGTATTCACACCATTCTCGCAAAGCAGATCTGGCAAAGTATTTCCTTACGGCCTGGGTTTGCCAGCCTGACGGAAGCAGCGATTTCGACGACAGACACATTCTTCGATTTCTTGCTGGAGCACGGGCTGAACAAGCCTGGGCCCAGCGATATCGCCATTTGGCTCGAAGGCAGGGATAGCGTGGTCAGACCCTTGTCGTTGGAGCTCCTTGAAGAGGCTTTCTCCGTTATCGATCCAAGTTTTCTCCGCGTTGTTGCAGATGCGCGCAGTCACCGGCGCCCCAAGCCTGCGCCGGATGAGCTGCGGGACGTGGTCGCTCCGTTTGATGATGTGCGTAGGCAACTTTATGAAGCGTCCGGCTGGGACCCTATTGCACCTCCCAGCCGCCGTCCCCCCCGTCCTCGCGAGTTCTCTATCCAACCAGATGAGCTGAAAGAGTCTTACAAAGATACACTTCGCCGCACGGCAAACGGACTGCCTGGCAGAGATGAAGACTTCAAGGTTCCTGCTCGCAGTATGACCGTGCGCATGCGAGAAAAGCTGTGCCAATATTTCTGGTCTATCGCCCGTCACGAACTCGCCCCCGAAATGTCCATCGTCGGTATCGACAAATACGTTGCCGATCTGACCAAACGGTATTCGGCCAAGCCTCACGGGCTCCGGTGGGCATCTCTCCGCGCGTCCATCGACGGTCTATACCTCCTCGCGCGCTTGCACGGCGAGAGTTGTGAGGTAGTGGCCCACTTGCGATCCTACCGAAGGGAGTTCGAAGCGCGGGAGAGAGCCCAGCGTGCGCTAAAATTTTTCAAGCTGACTCGCAGCGGCGAAACGACAGACAGCATTCTGGATCAAGCTGATCGTCTATTTGCCGGTGTAGATGCGGAACTGCGACCAAAAAAACGACATCAAATGCGAAATGGTGCTGCCGTTCTCGCGATCTTCGCTAACGCACCGCTCCGGAATGCGTCGTCTCAGCTATGCTTCGGCATCACGCTGTTTTGGAAAGCCAAACATTGGATCATCAGAATGAAGGTCCAGAAGACCCATGACGCCCGACCGCAGTTATTGGTTCTTCCACTCCATGCGGAATGCGGCAAGTTTATCGACGCAGTCATACTGGGCGATGCTTCACCAGTCATGCTGCCCTCTTTGCGAGACAAAGCCTTGAAGGAGAGGCGCCAACTATTTTGTCTCTATGACGGGACGCCAGCAGCTGCGCACTATATCCCGCACGTCTTTAAGCGGCTGACGGGTAACAGTTTCACCACGCTGAGGGTCATGCACTATTCCGACGCGATCGAGCATCACGGTGTCGAAGGTATTGAACTCGCCAGGTCCGCCGCTCATCACTCGCCAGCAACCACAACGACGGACATCGTCAAGCTGCACTACATCGCAGAGGAGGTCGGAAAACTCCATGCGGAGAGACTCAGGGCCAGACGTGGGGAACGAACGCGTGACGTGCGGGACCGTTACCGTAGCGAGTTCTCATGGCGCGATGATGCTTGAGATGGGACCAAGGGGATGGCCGGATGAACAGGCAGCCAGCCGCCGCGCAAAACCTCGGCATAACCCTACTCTTTCGGCGGGGCCTTTCCACCATCCTTGTCGTTTTCCTCGTCTTCGAGAGGCTTTCGCCAATTGCCTGGCACAGGATATCCCTGCACGATTTTCACGCGGTTCCTTCCTGCTCCATCTGTT
Source organism: Pseudooceanicola sp. (assembly GCA_002709085.1). Lineage (GTDB taxonomy): Bacteria > Pseudomonadota > Alphaproteobacteria > Rhodobacterales > Rhodobacteraceae > Pseudooceanicola. The sequence continues at coordinate 4,611 of PAPR01000041.1, forward strand.
CGGACGAGCGATCGAAGGCTGCGACTAAGCTTTCTCTGAATTGAAGCGGGAATATATCGGCGACGTTTGACCAGCCTCCTTTGACCTCCAGATTGGGCTCGAACCAAGACCGTTGCCATCCCCTGACAGCCAGTGTGTTTCCAATCTGCATTGCTATATCCTCACTCGCTACGACGTCGACGATGTCCGTCAGTTCTCGTCCCCGCACCGTGATGTCGAATATGCGGCTGTATTCCTCCCGCTCGGCGAGGACTCCAAGCCGAACACCCTCAGAGACCCACTCTGCCGGCAACCAGCCAGAAATTCGCAACCTAAAGACCTCCTGCCAACCAGCTTCTCGCCAGCGCATATCCGCCCACGTGATTCCCGTATCCATGCTCGCATCACTCCTATTTTGGGAGTATTCAGTAACCCACGTATAAGTGCCTGTCCAATTAAAAAGCACGGCAATGGCAGGCACCCTTCACTCTCGCGAATATAAAGACGTGGTAGCTGCACTCGTGAAAGCCCGGAAGACGGCTGCTCTGTCTCAAGCGGCCCTCGCGGACATACTTGGTCGGCCACCGTCTTACGTGGCGAAGGTCGAGCTGTGCGAAAGGCGACTCGATATCGTTGAGTTCTTGGTCTGGTTAACGGTCGTGTCCGACGAACCAATGGCATTTGTCGCTGAAGTCATTGAAGGATTGCCGAAGCGACTCCCCCACTGACCCAGCAAAGGCCTCCACCAGACTAATATGCGCTGGCAGAATGCCGATTAGATCGTATTACCGATAGGCTAACAGGCTGCTGAAAAACACCGGACTCAATGCGCTTTTGAGAATATCGCCCTCGGCAGGAAGAACCACCTCTTCGTCGGCTCGCTGACCGGCGGTCGCGCTGCCGCCATCGCCTACACCCTGATCGAAACCGCAAGGCTGAACGGCGTCGACCCGCAGGAATGGCTGGCCAACACCTTGGTCCGCATCCCGGACTACAAGATCAACCGGGTCCACGATCTGCTGCCTTGGCATTGTCGGACCGCCAGACAGAAGGACACCGTCCGAGCATGACCATCACCCGACTGAAACTGACCCTGGAAGGTGTCGTGCCCCTCGTCTCACGGACCCTCGAGGTGCCCAGCGAAATCCGTCTCGACCGGCTGCATCTCGCCATCCAGGCGGCGATGGGCTGGGAGAACTGTCATCTCTACGAGTTCATCGCAGGTGAGACCCGCTGGGGCTTGCCCGATCCGGACTTTGGCACCGACGCGCGGCCGGCCACCAAGGCCAGCCTCGCTGATGTCATCGACGCCGCCAGATCGGCTCCGATCCGTTATGTCTATGACTTCGGAGATGAGTGGGTCCATCTGATCGAAGCCGAAAACATCGGCGATCCCACACCAGGAAACCTCTATCCACGGCTTGTCGACATGATCAACAAATGCCCGCCCGAGGACGTCGGCGGCCTCCCGGGATATGAGAACTTCCTCGACGCAATCGGCGACCGTGCCCATCACGAACACGGCGAGCTGATGGAATGGGCGGGCGGGTCATTCGATCCGCATACCCTCGACGCCGACAAACTCCGCCTCGACGTCCTCAAGCTGGCAAAAAAGTGGAAAAAACAAAAAAGGAAGTGAGCGGCGTCACCGGACGGTTGCGGTAGCGGCCTGGAACCGTTTTTTAGAATATCCCCCTCCTCCTTGAGGAGCTTAATCTCGCGCCGAAGCCGACCATTCTCTTTGGCGAGGTCAAAATCCTCTTTCGACGCCACATCCGTATCCCGATGCGCCGTGATCCATTTATTCTACGTCGACATGCCAACGCCCAGATCATCAGCCACCTGCTTACACGTTAGCCCACTGTTTAGCGCGATATGCACCACATCTTGGGGGAATTCCTCCGTCCGTTAATGCTATCAAAGGAGCGGTATCAAACCGCGACAGGTCGACCCCGAAACATGGCGGCCCGACGCAATTGTCTTAGCTCAATCGCTACGCTTCAGCTCTGAAAGATTCGCGACGGTGGAAAATTGGCACGACGAAGCCCGTCGGCTTCTTGCACCGCTCCTTCCAGCGGCGGGCGAACCATCAATCAGCGGCTTCGTCGAAATAAAGATTTGGGGGAAGCTTTGTCGGTCGAGCCCACGTCTGGCCATCCCGCGCGAACCATCCATGCCGTAAAAGGCATGGAATTTCCCGCGATCTGTGTGGTTATGTCGCCGAGCAGTGCGAAGAGTCTCATTGATTATTTACCCGCTTATCCACAATAAAAAGTAGCGAATATTGCAAGGTGTTGGTGTAACTTAGGTTTTCCGCTCTTTTGCCGTATTTTGCGCGATTCTCCCGGTTTTTTCTTCGTCAAACAGCCTACGAGCCAACATTGCTCGCCTGGCGGAACGAACGGAGAGCATTGATGATCACCGAACTGAAGTCGATCCCGGACATCTGGAAGAGAATGCCGAGCGAGATGCACGCGCGACGCTTCCTGGAGAATATCATATGGTCAACTGGCAGGCACTGTCCGCACTGCGGGTCGGTGGCCTCGTCGCCGCTACGAGGCAAGACATGCCGCCCTGGGCTCTACCAGTGTCGTGATTGCCGTCTCCAGTTCACGGTCACCACACTGACCCCGATGCATAGCACCAAGCTCGACTTGCGTGTCTGGATTTCCGCGATGTTCCTGGTGCTGACATCGAGCAAGGGGATCTCTTCGGTCGTGATGGCGCGGCTACTTGGCGTGAACCAGAAGACCGCCTGGAAAATGGGGCATGCGATCCGAGAGATGATGGACGACCGGAATGGTGAGCTGCTGCCTCTGGAGGACATCGTCGAGGTCGATGAGGCCTATGTCGGAGGAGCACCGAAGTCTCTGTCAGGTGCCTACAACAAAAGGGGAAAGGGCACAGCAAAGCCGATGATCTTCGTCGCGGCCTCTCGCGACGGACAGGCGCGCGCCAGGGTCGTTTCTGATGACAAACGGACCACGCTCGAGCCGGTTCTTCTGGAATGGGTCGATCCGGCGACGACCAGTCTAATGACCGATGGCAGCAAGAGCTACATCGGACTCGGAAAGACCATGGCCGACCATCAGTCTGTGATCCATAGCCAGAAAGAATACGCCAATCCAGAGACCGGCGCGCACGTGAACACGGCCGAGGCCGTGATCTCCCAGGTGCAACGTGCCCTGGTCGGGGTCTACCACAATCTTGGAAGGCAGCACCTTCAGCGATACCTCGACGAGATTGTCTGGCGGTGGAACCACCGTGAGCCCGTTCGGGAAGTGGTCAAGCAATGGACCACGAGAGACGGCGTTGCACGAGAGAAATCGACAACAATCTGGCGTCCGATCCCAGTGGTTGACCAGATGCGCGTCCTCCTACAGGGCGCGGTCGGCAAGCAAGTCCGCCGCTCGAAGGAATACGGCCTATGCAGGCCGTTATGCTGACGCATTCCGTTCCGTGGGACATACAGAGCACGCATTGCTGCGATCCCAAAGAACGGAATGCGTCATCGCGTGCGGGGCACCAGGTCTACTTCCTTCTTGCTCCAAGATAACGACCAATATAGTATCCATAATAGCAAAAAGGCCAAATAACGGATATCATAATGACCCTTATACTTAACCTCGACACGCCGTCCGAGATGCAGGATCGGGTTCGCGAGGCTGCTCGCGACCGCCGGCTCGCACTTGGGCTAACTCAGAGCGACCTGGCCACGCGGTCCGGAGTTCCTCTGGCGACCCTAAAAGTCTTCGAGCAGAAGGGGAAGATCAGCCTCGCCGGCCTGCTCGCCCTCGCCGACGCGCTCGACGCCATCGCTGGCTTCGGCACCCTGTTCCCGGCTGTCGAGGCGACTCGTCTCGATGATCTCGACAAGCCAACGACGCGACAGCGCGCTCGCACCCGCAGGAGTTCGTAACCATGGCCCGCCGCCTTCGCGTCGATATCGCCTTCGACTCGGACGATGTCCGCCCCGTGGGACAGATCGCTTGGGATTCCGCCCGCCGCTCCGCTGCGGTCGAATGGGACCCTTCTTTCGTCGCAGCCCCGCTCCCGATCTCGCCCTACCACATCAAGACGCTGGCCGGGCTCTATCGCACCGGCAATACGGCCGCCTTCGAAGGCCTGCCTGGAGTCTTCGGCGACTCGCTCCCTGACGGCTGGGGACGGTTGCTCATCGACCGCGAACTCGAGCGCCGCGGCAGCGGTCGCACCGCCATCACTCCGGTTGACCGTCTGGCGATCGTCGGCACCCACGGCATGGGCGCCCTCATCTATCGTCCAGAAGAGCGAGTGGTCGGCCCGAACAGCGTCGACCTCGAGTGGTTCGCCGATCTCGCGACCAGCATGGCCGAAGACGCTTCCGTGGAGGACCTCCGCAAGGCCCGCGCGGCGGCCGGCGGCTCTGCCGGCGCCCGGCCGAAACTCGTGGCCCTGCTCGATGTGGAGACCGGCCGCGTGCGCGACCATCGGCGAACCCCGGAGCGCGGCGAACGGCAGGTGCTGATCAAGCACCGGGCGACAACCGACAGCCCGACCGCGATCGAAGAGGAAGAGGCCTACGCGAGGATGGCGCGGGCGGCCGGTATCGCCATGCCCTGGACGATGGTGCTGCGCTCTGGGCGCGGTGATGCTTTCTTTGCCGTTGAGCGCTTTGACCGCAGAGGCGCCGGACGGGTGCATATGCATACCGCCGCCGGCATGCTCGACGTCGACTTCCGGCAGCCGTCCACCGATTACGAGAACCTGCATAAGCTGGTGCGTTGGACCACCCGGCATGCTGGAGATCAGGACGAAATGTTCCGCAGGATGGCCTTCAACGTCCTCGCCCACAATCGGGATGATCATCTGAAGAACCACGCCTTCCTGATGGACGCTGGGGGCGGTTGGCGCTTGTCGCCGGCCTACGACGTCAGCTTCTCCGACGGGCCCGGCGGCGAGCACCATCTCGCCATCGCCGGAGAGGGGCGCCGGCCCGGCAGGAAGCATGTAGAGGCAGTCGGGCAGGCGCTCGGGATGAAACCCGCAGCGATCGCCGCGCTCATTGATCCGGTTCGCGCCGCCATCGCCGACTGGCCGCGACACGCAGACGCCGCCGGAGTTCCGTCGCGGCGCGCCAGGCAGATCGCCGACTACTTCGCCACGTAAGGCCGGGTTGCGAGATACCGGTGTTACCCCCTCCGCACATGCAGGTGCCGACCGGGCGTTTCCGTCGCACGGGACTTGTGGCAAATGCTTTGGGTCCTACACTCCCCGTGCCCGTGTCACCGTTGTCAGGTGGGCGCCATTGCGCTGCTGGATGGGAATCGTCATCCGAGAAGCTTTGCTCGGATGGACCCGGTTCTGGGCTGCCTGAAAAGCAAACCCCCAACTCGCCTTGGGACGCCTGTCATGGACGGCGTGCCCCGCTGAACGGAATGCGTCATTGTGATGCTGCCGCTTTCTTTGGTGGATAAGCGGGATTATTTAATTGGCAATGTCTCTGGCGACAATGAGGAAGCACGCAAAATTTACGTAGGCGCGTCGAGAGCGCAGCGCCTCTTGGCAATTGCTACGCCGCGAACTCAAGCGCCACGCCTAAAAGACTTACTGCTGAGTATGGGCGGTAAGGTCGATCTAATTACAGTGTAGCTTCAGAGATTTTCCCACAATAAGAAGATAGTGTCTCGTGACTCACGTGCGCTAACGAGTCATTATGAACGAGTCTGTTTTTCCGCAGCTCGTGGTCGTCCACAGCACCCTGCCTCGAGGGACAACGCATCCGGATTGAATTCTTCGTGCAAGAGCGGTTCGGTAGCCCCAAAACTCTTTCCTACCAGCCCCCTTCGCGCCTGGACCGTGCTGCCGCTTGATCCCGTATGCACATATAGTTTCGTAAATGACACTCGCCCAGGCTATCCTGGGCTTCTCGCACTAAGACCTCAAGGCGGTGTCTTCGAGCCACCAGCGGAAATCATCGTGCCTGGCTTGGGCTTCTTCGCCTTCGGGGGAAGCGAATATCTTATCAACCCTCGCGTTCGCATGCTAACACAGACATCCTTCACATGGGTCTCCCGCATTGGCATGCGTTCCATCACCTCCAAGGCAAGGTCATCGAAGTCTATCTCCTGCCTCTTGGAGAGCGCATCGACTATGATCTCCTCGGTGACTTCCCTGTAGCGTTTACAGCCGATGCCGCGTTCACCCTGCTCGTATTGAGCGAAGTCGGCGTCCGAGAACAGCATATCCTGACTGGTATCAGCCGCCTTCGCTTGCCGGCGTTTCTCAAATTCCTCTTTCTCTACCTTCTCGTGGATGTCTCGGAAGAGCTTCACCCCCTTGGGGTTATTTGTTCCGAGCATAAGGCGCATTTTTTCTCGATTTATCAGAGGCTTGAGGATCGAGAAATCTGGAAGAAACTTTGCCGAACCGCACTTTCGGAATGCGTCTTTGAGCAGATGAAGAACCCTCAACTCGCCCTTCATCCCCTCTGGCAGCAGTTTCACCGTCTCTTGCCAGTTTGAATCGCCAACGAAATCGCCGAATTGGTGAGCAACCTTGGGGTTCACAGAGTGTCGACTGACTTCTTCGGTCATGAAATTGAAAAGGAACTCGCCGGTTCGGGCATTCAGAAATCGGCCAACTTCGGTGATCCGGACTACCCAGTTTGTGGGGTCAATGAAGGTGAAGGTGAAACCGTCGGGAATTCGCTGTGCAATCTCATCAAGGTTGTTCTCAAACTCGCCGTCGAACACGTGAATTTCGATAGCGGGATGCCGTTTTGCGAACTCGCGAAGGCGCTGCACTGAGCCGGGTTCCTTCTCGCAGAGGCAGAAGCGGACCTTCAGTTTCCTTCCAGGCCTCTGCTCCTCCACATACCGCCGAACCTGCTCCAAAAGTTCAACTGCAAGCCCGAAGGACGAGTCCGAGCAACCTTCATTGTCGATAGTGTTCCACGGCCCGGCGAACCCGTCGACGTAGTTGAAGGTGGTAAAACCACCCATGAGCACCTTCACCGCGAGCGCCTCAAGATAACGGCGCAGAAAGGTGTGCTTGATGTAGGTCTGTTCGCGGCCTTCATAGAGTTCAGACGGTAGGTTCATGCTGCGCCGAGTTCCACCATTATCGATGATGGAACGATCTGCCATGGGAAGCCGTTCCACTCCGCGCCTTCGAGTAGCCGACCGCCGGACTTAGGTCTCGCACCGCCCCACTGCTTGAAGAAGAACGCGACATCGAAATGTTCGCAAGCGTGGCGCAATTCCGTCGCCCACTCAGGCTGCATCGGGCGAGCATACGGGCCACTTTCACCGCCGACGATTGCCCAAGCAATGTTTGAAAGGTCTACCTCGCCGATCGGTCCCAACAGCGGCTCAAACGAAATAAAGCGGGCCTCTGAATTGATCTGGCGAAGATGCTCGATCCGGCTCTTGTGAGCAGCGTCCTCGACCGAGACGCCAAGCCAGATATGTGCTGGGATTGGGCCTCCTCCGTAGCGAGTGCGGACGTAGTTTCGCATGAGAGAAGAGCGCTTCGTAAGGATCTGATAGACGTGCCAGTCGGCTGCCTCCATCGCGTCGAAGACTTTATCGATGTGACTACGGTCAATGTCCTTGTGGAACAGATCGCTCATCGAGTTCACGAATATCATGCGCGGTTTCTTCCAAAGCCCGGGCTGCGCCAGACGGGAGGGCCAGAGTCGCAGGTCGAAACCCTGTTCATATGGATGCCCCTCCACGCCGCGCCAGCGCTCGGCGAAGCGTTCCGCATAACAATTGTCGCACCCAGGACCGACCTTTGTGCACCCGGTAACAGGGTTCCAAGTAGCGTCAGTCCACTCAATCTCTGATTTTTGGGCCATGTTAGCTTCCTCCCACACTGTGGATAACTCTCGTGCACCACCAAGACAAGGATCTCGACTAAGTCTAATTCGCACGGTGGGGGCGACGACTTCGCTGACGATTCTGAGCACGGCCCCAAGTGAATTGAGTTACGAAGTAAAAATTTCATTCATGGGACCTTTGGAAAAGGCTCCTTGGGATGGCGCGTCGACCTTCAGCATCAGAAGAAAGAAAAAATCGACGCGCCCATCGTCAGTGATCCGCCTGACGAAACGGACCCGAGGGTCCCAAGAAGCGGCACCTAAGAAAGGTGCCGCTGCATATCAGTCAGCCGTCAGCTTCATGGCTATGACATCGACCCGAGCGACATCGAGCGCGCGAGCAATGGCCGATCGAAAAACCTGCAAGTTTGGTAGAACTGCTGCGATCTCCTTGGCGCAATCATCGCGGTAAATAATCTCATATCCAGGTGGTAGATCCCGCCTCGACAATCGAGATATTTCGCCTTCATTTTCGGCACAAGACTGCCCCACAAAGGGGTCGGTTTTCAGGAACCCCATCCGGAGCCGGAAGGAGCGGTTTCGCCCTAAAAACTTGGGTTCATCTTCTTCGACAGGGAAAAACCGGATGTCCCACAGAACAGCCTCTCCCTGGGACATGACCGGCAAGGCCAGCAGACGGAGGTATCTGCAAACCAGTTCCGGAGAAGTCCCTCCCAGTCCGCAGCAAACGTGAGCGATCACAATTTCGCGACCTTCAGCGTATATTTCGTGCGACTTGAAGCATGCGTCGTGCGGCTTCGGCCCGGCTGAACGCGACTTTAATCAGGCTTTTCGCGACTTCACGCAGACATCCTGCGACGCAAGCAAGGTTCGTTGCGACCCGTCCCTAAATAAGCAGCTGAAATAGAAGAACAAAAACCTCCCCTGAATCAAGAGAATCCCAGAATCCATAGAACCCCCGAAGGGTGGAAGTTGGTCGGTTTTTTTGCTTTCGGTCACAGACACCCCGATTTTTGCTTTCCACAAAAGCGGCCAATATTCGCTACATGACAGACACAGCACCACAGACGACCAGTGATGAGCACTATCAGCACTCCAGAACTCCCGCCAAAGCGCCCAGCACACGGGCGAACTCGCGAGAGCGTTCCAACCAGATGGCGGTCTCCAGAGGGACCGGCATCATGGACTGCGGAGCACTCTTCGAAGAGCTTTCCTGTTCGGAGCCCCGGAAGGCGTTGACCCGGGCAGGTTCCTGGTTTGCGCTGACGACGGACCTGTCTATCTTGGCGAAGATGGAAGCAACACCGTTAATGATGCTTCGATACTCTGGAACCATGCTGTGCGAACGTTTGCCAGCTGACGACATCCCGAAAGCCGCTCGAAAGATACTTGGCGGCGAGTTTGCACGATACCGTGGATTTCGCAGACGTCTGCTCGACCTCCAGTTGCTCGCTACCCGGTCGCGGGTGGATGAAGACCCTATTCGCGGTTTGCAACGATTGGCCCGACTGGAGATTAGACCCTCTGCGGAAAATCCATTCTACGAGCTAAGGCGCGTGTTGAACGCCACACTGGAACCCTGCGAGCTCTCCAGACGCATTGCCATCGACTTGGATAAGAATCTGACCGGTCTGAACAGGCAAACTTTTCGTGCCGCGCTTGGCACATTGGATCGGCTCCACGGATCCGCTCTTGCGCAGGCCACCGGCCTCCTTCCGAAGAACATTATCGGATTTTTGCCCAAGCCATCGGATAACGCATACATAACGCCACTTCCCCAAAAACTCGCGCAGCTACATGAGACTGCGGAACCGCCCCTTCGCTCCGCGATATCAGCAGGATATCGTGTCGCTCTCGGGCTTCAGCTGTTCAATGACGACGAAGATCCCACGCTCAAGGAATTACTCTCTGAGCGCAACATAGAAAGGCTCATGAACACCGATCCCGCATCACTCGGCATCAAAAGGCTCAAACCGGCAACTTTCCGTGCATACGTGAATCGCTTGATCAAAGCGTGTTCGAAGATGAACTGATTTTTTGGTCGAGCGTTGATGCGATGCACTCGCTGGTCAACATGCGTGATCTGACTACGCATAATTCGACTTCCCGCTTATGGATCAAAAGGATCTTCGACAGGCCGATGTCCAAGCCTTGCTTTGCACGGACAAATGGTTACTATTGTTAGTGCGAAGTGTGGATGGAGGATCCCATGACTAACCTTACTATCCGAATGGCCCCGCAGGAAAAGGACAAACTGACGGCTTGGGCTGCGGTCAAGGGAACAAGTGTCACTGACTACATCAAGCAATTGGTCGCCGCTGACATGGCAGCCGGAAGCCCTCAGGATCGCGCCGATGCCTGGTTTCATGAAAACGAAGCCGCGATTTCCAGCGAGGCGCAACATATCAGAAACGGGGGTCTTCCAGGATCGCATCTGGCGCTGAACCACCCCTGGCCCGATGCATAGATTTGACGTCCTCGAGATCGAAGGCAATCTGTATCTGGTTGTTCAGGCAGAACACTTATTGAGTCTCAACACGGTCGTTCTACTGCCGATCTTGCCGGCTAAAGCGCTCCCTGCCCTGAGTCAGCTTACCATCGATTTCCGGATCGAGGACAACCTCTATCGCATTCGAGCCCACATGCCACTTACGGTGGATGCGCACCGCTTGCGGCACCTGAAGCCGGTCCATCGCCTCTCTCCAGATGAAGGTCAAAAAGTGATGGATGGCCTTTACGCGATCCTGTGGGGGCTTTGAGAGGGATTTCGGAAACCTCGCCTGGCCGCAACAATCATTTCGACATTTGTCACAATCGAGTCCGTTTCTGGGTCGAAGTCCGTAGTGGCGGCCACCACGTAGCCCGAGGCGCGGTCCACAGTTGCCGCATGAAAACTGTCGCGGTCCGACACTGACGTGCCTGCGCAACTGGCGGCCAACCGACAGCGGCCGACTATTGCTGGTGCTGAGCCATCTTTTCCGGCAAGTTAAACTTAAACGTAGGATACGTGGGGCAGCCGAATACGCGCGGACATGGGGCACCGCAATCACCTGCTGCGCTGCGCGAGTTCAAAGCTACGCGCACCGCCCGATTGCTCCCCCGCGTCAATCTGGGCAAACACCAAGCGGAGGCCAGTCGTGGCTGGATGACAGTATAATGGCAGGTCAGAGGCACAAATGACGATCACGCAACAAGATGAACTGGATGGCCTTAGGAAGATCGGAAGGATCGTTGCGAACACCATGCATGCGATGGCCGCAGCCATTGAGCCCGGCATGACGACGCGCGAGCTCGACGGTATCGGCCATGATCTGCTCGAGCGGGAGGGGGCCGTATCGGCCCCCCGGGCGAGCTATGGTTTTCCGGGCGCGACATGCATCAGCGTCAACGAGGAGATCGCCCATGGCATCCCCGGTGAGCGCCGGCTTGCCGCCGGGGATCTCGTCAACATCGATGTGTCAGCCTCCCTGCACGGCTACTTCGCGGACACGGGGGCAAGCTTCTGCCTCGGGGCGGTTCGGCCCTCGCTTCGCCATCTGTGCCGCGACGGGACGCGCGCGATGCGGATCGGCATCGCGCAGGTCAGGCATGACAGGCCGCTGGCCGGGATCGGCAACGCGATCGGGGCTTTCGCGTCGAAGCGGGGCTATACGTTGATCCGGAACCTGGCCAGTCACGGGGTGGGCAAGGCCCTGCACGAGGCCCCCGAGGAGATCGCGACCTGGCCCACCAGCGGAGACAGGCGCCGGATGCACGACGGCCTCGTCCTGACCGTAGAGCCGTTCCTGTCGCGCGGCGGAGAATGGGCGAGGTCCGGCTCCGATGACGATTGGACGCTCTACAGCGTGCCTGCCGCACCAGTCGTGCAATACGAGCATACCGTCGTCGCGACCCGCCACGGCGCCATCGTCACCACCTTGCCGGGCTGAAGGAGCTCCGCGCGATGACTGACAGCGGCTCTTCCATGCGGCCACCGCCGCCCGGCAAGCTCATCGGCGTCATCTCGGACACCCACGGCCTGCTCCGCCCCGAAGCGCTGGAGGCCCTGGAAGGCGTCGATCACATCTTGCACGCAGGCGATATCGGCAATCCTGCGCATCTCGACATGCTGGCGCGCCTCGCCCAGGTGACGGCGATCCGCGGCAACATCGACCGCGGCCCCTGGGCCGAGGCCCTGCCCGAGACGCTGACCCTCACGATCAAGGGCCTGCGCATCCACATGATCCATGACCGCAAGGATCTGCGGGCAGATCCGCAGACCGAGGGGTGGGATGTCGTGATCTCGGGGCACTCCCACAAGCCCGGCATCGAGGAGACAGGCCCCCTCCTCTGGCTGAACCCCGGCGCGGCCGGCCCCCGCCGCTTCCGCCTGCCGATCACGCTGGCTTTTCTTTGGAGCGAGGCGGGTCGCCCGCGCGCCATGATCCATCCCCTGCCCGTCTGACCTGCTTCGGCATTGGCATCTGAACCGCCCATGGCGATGGACGCTGGCGACTATTCCTCGTGTCCCTATCCAAGCGCACACGGCTCACAGCGAAAATCCGCATAATCAGCCAATGCTGCATCGCAGTTTCCCGAAATACGGCGCTCGCAATCAGCTGGCCGCAAAGTGCTATGTCCCTACTGACCAGCTGATGGTCAATCGCCCAAAGCATCGTTCCCGAAACTCTCTCTCAAGGCGTTCGTTCAGATGATTTCGTCAGGTCTGGGCTCTAACGCGGCGCCGCGAGAATAACGATGGCTCCCAGAAGGCACATGCCCGTGCCCGCAATATCCCAGATATCCGGCCGCTGTCCTTCCGCTCCCCACATCCACAGCAGCGAGGCGGCGATGTAGACGCCGCCATATGCGGCAAAGGCGCGTCCGGCGAATTCGGCCTCAACCAACGCAAGCAGCCAGCCGAACAGCGCGAGGCTCGCGAGCCCCGGCAGCAGCCAGAAACCCGAGGCGCCGCGCCACCAGGCCCAGATGGCAAAGCAGCCGGCGATCTCGGCCATTGCGGCGAGCGGATAGACAAGGACCGCTGGCATCAGGCACCGGGCCGGTCGTGATCGGCAAGGCATTCCTCGTGGTCGCGCAACACCTCGAGGATGCGGCAATCGGCAACCCGGTCGGCGCTGCATTCACTGATCATCCGTTGCAGTTCGATCCGGAGTGCGTCGAGACGGGCAATGCGCGCCTCGACATCGCGGAGGTGTTTCTGGGTGACCGCATCGACCTTTGCGCAAGACCGTTCGGGACTGTCGGAGAGGTCCAGCAACTCCCGGATCGCCTCCAGCGAAAAACCAAGCTGTCGGGAGTGCCGGATGAATGCGAGGCGGTCGAGTTCTGCCTCGCCGTAGCGCCGCTGGCCGCCCTCGCTCCGACCGGGCGTTGGCATCAGGGCGATCTGTTCGTAGTAGCGGATCGTCTGCACCTTGGTGCCGGTCCGCTTGGCCAGGGTGCCGATGGACAGCATTGTCGTCTCCTCGCGGATCTTCAATCGTGATGGTCGCCTGGGCCCTGCCTGGGGCGGAAATGCGGGAAACCCGCCTGCGAGGCTTGAACCTACAGTAGCTGTAGCTCGTATATCAAGATCCGACAGGGAATCACAACGGAGGGCCGTCATGGCCGACGGGATCGCAGGACAGCGCGAGTGGCGCGTGACAGGCATGGATTGCGGCTCCTGCGCCGCGAAGGTGCGCGGCGCGGTCGAACGCCTGCCCGGTGTCGGGGATGTCGATGTCGCGCTCATGGCCGAGCAACTGCGCCTGACGCTCGACGAAAGCCAGACGTCGCCCGAGAGGATCGAGAAGGCCGTGCGCAGTGTCGGCTTCGGCATCGCGCCCAAGGGCGCACGGCCAGAAAAGCCCAAGAGTGGCTTCATCCTGCCCGATGGCGCGTTCCCGGCTTCAGCGGAGCCCCCGGAGGCCGGCACCGTGCCGGAAGACGCCGGGGCGCCCGAGGTTGTGCCGGCCTCGTGGTTGAAAACCGCCAAGGGTCGCCTTGTGCTCGGCACCGGTGTGCTGCTCGCGGCGGCCTGGGCGTCCCGGCTCGTCCTTCCGGCCGAAACGGCGCATTGGGCCTTCGTCCTGGCGACATTGGTCGGGCTCGTGCCTGTGGCGCAGCGCGCCTTCGCCTTGGCGCGCGCCGGCATGCCCTTCACTATCGAGATGTTGATGACGATCGCCGCCGGCGGCGCGCTGATAATCGGCGAGCCGGAGGAGGCGGCGCTCGTTGTCTTCCTCTTCGCAGTGGGTGAACTGCTTGAAGGCGTCTCAGCCGGCAAGGCACGCGACAGCATCCGGGCGCTCTCGAACCTCGTGCCGAAGACGGCAAGGCTTGAAACAGGCGGCAAGACTCGGGAGGTCTCGGCCGAGGAGCTCCAGGTGGGTCAGGTCGTGCAGGTCCGCCCCGGCGACCGGGTGCCCTGCGATGGCGAAGTGATCGAGGGCACGTCGGGCGTCGACGAGAGCCCGGTAACCGGCGAGAGCATCCCGAGCCTCAAGGAACCCGGTGCGGAGGTCTTCGCCGGGTCCATCAATGCCGAGGCAGTGCTGCGGGTGCGGGTTTCAAAATCGGCCAAAGACAACACCATCGCCCGCATCGTGCGGCTGGTCGAAGAGGCCGAGAGCGCCCGCGCACCGACCGAACGGTTCATCGATCGGTTCAGCCGGGTCTACATGCCCGCCGTGGTGGGGGCTGCGCTTTTGGTCGCGATCGTCCCGCCGCTGGCCTTCGGACAGGCCTGGGGCGAATGGGTCTACCGCGCTCTGACCCTGCTGCTGATCGGCTGCCCCTGCGCGCTGGTGATCTCGGTGCCCGCCTCGATCACCTCGGCGCTCTCGACCGGCGCCCGGAACGGCCTTCTCATGAAGGGCGGTGCAGTGATCGAGGCGGCGGCCCGCACCACACATGTCGCCTTTGACAAGACCGGCACGCTTACGCACGGCAAGCCTCGCGTGACCGACGTCACTGTGCTGACCGGGAGCGAGGATGAGCTCATGTCTCTCGCGGCCGGGGTGGAAAGCGGCGCGAGCCATCCGCTCGGGCAGGCGATCTGCGCAGAGGTCGAGCGGCGGGGCATTGATGGGGCTGCGGCCATCGGCGGCCGCGCGCTGCCCGGCAAGGGCGCCGAAGCGTCCATTGACGGCGTCACCGTCTGCGTGGGTTCCCCGCGACTGGCGGAGGAGCGTGGCGCGCTCTCGGACGACCTTCGGAGCCGCGTCGCGACGCTGGAAGCCGATGGCAAGACGGTGGTGATCGTGCTGCGCGAGGACGTGCCCCAGGGCCTCATCGCACTGCGGGACGAGCCGCGCGCCGACGCGGCGGAGGCTGTCGCGCAGCTTCGCGCCCTCGGCATCTCTTCGATCATGCTGACCGGGGACAATGCACGCACTGCCCGGGCCATCGCGGATGGACTCGGGATTGAGCATCGGTCCGAGCTGATGCCGGAAGACAAGGTGACGGCGATCCGCGATCTGACGACGTCCGCGCGCGTGACGATGATCGGCGACGGGATCAACGACGCTCCCGCGCTCGCCGCCGCGCATGTCGGCGTCGCCATGGGCTCGGGCACCGACGTGGCGCTGGAGACCGCCGACGCGGCTATCTTGCGCAACCGCGTTACGGACGTGGCCGGGCAGATCCGCCTCGCCCGCGCGACCATGGCCAATATCCGCCAGAACATCGCCATCGCACTGGGGCTCAAGGCGATCTTCCTCGTGACCACCGTGCTCGGGATCACCGGCCTCTGGATCGCGATCCTCGCCGACACCGGTGCCACGGTGCTTGTCACGATGAACGCCCTCCGGCTGCTGTTCTCCCGACCTTCCGGGCCGGAAGACGTGGTCGGACCTGCCGGTAACGCCCAACTGAACTCGGATCGCGAACGCGCATCCGCAACGACCTGAAGGAGACACAATGACCATCACCAGACGCGCCATGCTGGCTTGCACGGCAGGCTTCGCCGCTGCCACACCGTTCGCAGCAATGACGCAGGGCATGCCTGCGATCCACGTTCTGAAGGACCCGAATTGCGGATGTTGCTCGGCGTGGATCGACATCCTGCGCAAAGACGGCTTCACCGTGACCACCGAGAGCAGCTTCGGCACGCTTCTTATCAGACACAAGTTCGAGAAGGGCATCCCCCAGAACATGACCTCCTGCCATACGGGCGAGATCGAGGGCTACATCGTTGAAGGGCACGTGCCAGTGGCCGACATACGCAAGCTCCTCGATGAACGCCCCGATGCCGTGGGTCTGGCCGTGCCCGGCATGCCCTACGGATCACCGGGCATGGGTCCGGAAGACGCGCGCGAAGCCTATGATGTCTTCCTGATCCGGCGGGATGGCAGCACGGAGGTATTCTCTCGCTACAAGGCCGCATGAGGGCAGGTCGAGATGGTGTGCCCTGCGTGGACGCCGACACTGTCTCGCGCGCGATCACGGCGACAGGGGCGCACAGGTGTCGGACGGCTCTCCATACGCCCGATCCGCAACTTTCGCGTCCGCACATTCGAGCCATTTATAACGCCACCAAACCACTCGTCGCACAAGGAGCTTGTCATGACAGAGCAGCAAAATGACCGTCAGACGGACCTACGGCGTGGGCTTCGCGTCGAGGTCGCCAGTCTCGTCTACAACATTTTGGAAGTTGTCGTCTCGGTGACTGCTGGCCTCCTCACCGGCAGCGCCGCTCTGGTGAGTTGGGGGCTCGACAGCACCGTCGAAGCCACCTCTGCGGGCACGCTGATCTGGCGTCTGCGGGCCGAGGAACGGGGTGCCGACCAGCGCACGGTTCTCAAACGCAAAAAGGTCGCCCTTTCGGTCGTCGCCGCGGCGTTCTGGATCGTCGTTACCGCGATCCTCTACGAGGCGGTATCAGCCTTCGTCTCGCGAGAATCGCCGGGCTTCTCGTGGTGGGGAATCGCGATCCTGTTGGTTTCCCTCGTGGTCAATCCGTTCCTGGCGTGGGGCAAGCACCGCTACGGCAAGCGCCTGGGCTCGCCCGCGCTGAAGTATGACGCCAAGGACACGCTGATCTGCGAGTATCAGACGGTGGTGGTCCTGATCGGCCTCGCCCTGACGCAGACGCTCGGCTGGTGGTGGGCCGATCCCATCGCCGCGCTTCTCATCGTCCCCTACGTCGCCTGGGAGGGATTCAACGCCACCAAGGATGCATGGTCGGTCGAGCCGGACGAGGCCGAGGGGGCGGCATGACAGGTAGCAGCTTCTTCGCGCGTGTATGAAGGCTGCTGTGCGCTTGTGGCGGGACAGCACAGTGATGCTCGGCATGCACGATGCCTCGTCCGCTCCCGCATAGAGAAGGACACTTGAGCTGGTGGGCCACCATGCCTCACGATCACGCCCCTATCCGCCCCGAAAGCGGAGACCGCAGGGTGTCCATCGCCATCTGGGCCAACGCGCTTCTGACCGTCGCGTAGATCGCGGGTGGCATCCTGTCGGGCTCGCTCGCCCTGATCGCGGATGCACTGCACAACTTCTCGGACATGGCTTCGCTGGTCATCGCGTCCGTGGCCCGCAAGATCGCGCGGCGCCCGGCGGATGCGCGCATGACCTTCGACTACGGACGGATCGAGATCGTGGCGGCCCTGATCAACTACCCCACCCTTATCCTGATCGGGATCTACCTGATCTACGAAGGCGGGATGCGCATGATCGATCCGCCGGAGGTGGCGGGCTGGACGGTGGTGATCCTGGGCGGCGTCGCGCTCGTGATCGACACCCTGACCGCAGGGCTGACCTATTCGATGCAGAAGGGCAGTGTGAACATCCGGGCGCTCTTGGGCGCGGCCGCTTGGACCCGCTGGCCTCGGTGGCGGCACTCTCATCATCCTCTACGACCTGCGCTGGGTCGATCCCGCGGTCACCATCGACATCGCGCTCTACATCCTCTACCTCGCCCTGACTGATCGGCGCACCCGCCCGCATCCTGATGCTCGGCAGCCCGCCGGACATGGACGCCGATGCGGTGATCCGGGCGATGAGGGAGCTCGGGGGCGGCCGCGACGTGCACCATGTCCACCTGTGGCAAATGCAGGAGCACGAGGTGACACTCGATTGCCATGTCGTGCTGGAGGACGACAACTGGTCGCGCCTCAGGGCGGTGAAGTCGGCGCTGAAGGAGAGACTGGAAGAGGATTTCGGCATCGGCCATTCCAGCCTCGAGTTCGAGACCTCCGATGAACGCCATGAAAACGCGGACCTATTCGGACACGATGACCTGTCAGCGGATGCGAGTGCAGGTGCAAGTGCAAGTGCGGACAGATGATTGCTCAGGCGAGTGATGAAGTCGTCTATTTGTGTAGCGACCTCCAGTTTTGTTGATGACCCTGCAAGGCGGCGAGGATCGACAAGAGGGGAAAGGTATTCCCTATTATCCACGAAAAGAAGCAAAAGTGCGTCGAACTCGGGCGCGGCCGCTTGGCGGACGAAACCGGCTCTGGCCGCGAAGTCCGAAAGCTCGGAGAAGATCTGGTGCCGCCTTATCGCGCTTGGTGCGCGCGGTCAGGATGGCGCCCAGTCCACGGTAAGATGCGGTGTGCCATCCGATGTTTTGCGAGAGCTGCGGCCATCTTCGCCGATCGTGCCGCGAATGCGGTGGCGCCAGTTCGAGAAGCTGTCGAAGCGAACGGTGTCGATCGGCCGATCCAGCGCGATCTCGACGTGGCGATGCGCTGCCGGTCCCGCAAGGGCGACAATCTCTCCCCTGTAGGCCTGGCCGAGATGGTGGCCCGTTACCCTGGCCCCCAGGGCGAGGTCCAGCGGGGCCTTCCGCTGCGTGAGCCGCGCATGCAGCGTGTTCCAGTCACGAGCCCCGTGTTGTCGGGCGACAAGTTCGAGGGACTGAGCATGGCTGACCGTCGTTCCTTCGGCTTGCAGAGCCTCCCGGAGCGTCTTGGCCTGGGCTTTGACGGCCTCGAGAGATGACTGCGTCATATTGCTTCCTTGATAGCCGGGGTCGCTGAAACAGAGGCGATCTGGCGAGTTTGGAGGACCAGGGTCAGTGCCAGGACAAGCAGCACTGCATCCGCGATCGGAAAGGCAAACCACAGATCATCTATCCCCAACCAGGCATTCATGACGACAAGCAGGGCAGGCGTCAGCAGCCAGGGTTTGATCAAGGTCAGTGCCGCGGTCCGGAGTGGATAGCCCATAGCTTGAAAATGCAGGGCGAGGACGAGAATGGGCCCGGTGAAGACGTAGAGAGCTGTCATGGGTCGTAGTATCGCGGCGATTGCCCCGATGACCTCTTGGTCGTTCGAGAATATCGCGCCCAGCGGCTCGCCCGCGACTGTTCCTGCCAGCGCCACGCCAAGACACCACAGGAATGCGCTCCCCATGGCAAGTCGCAGTGCTACGCTTGCCCGATCCAGGCGGCCCGCGCCGGCGTTGTTGCCGGTGATGCTCTGGGTGGACAGCGCTATCGCCATCTGCGGCAGAAAGGCCAGCCCGAGAAGGCGCGTCACCACACCGTAGGCTGCAATATAGGTGGCATGATCCGCGGCAGTGGTGCCGATGACGAGGATAACGGTGCTTGCCACTAAGGCCATCCCGACGAAGGTCAGGCAAAGGGGGAGGCCAAGCGAGAGGATCTGTCGCCACCCGGACAGCCAGCTGGCGTGCCGGAGCGCGCCAAGGGGTAGAAGGTCGCAATCGCGTCCCCGAATGACCAGCAACAGCGCCAGGCCGAAGGTCTGCGCGCCCACGGTGCCGAGGGCGGAGCCGGCCACGCCGAGCCCGAGGAGCACAATCGCGACATAGTTCGCTCCGATGTTCAGCAGGTTCACGAGCACCGAGAGCAAGGCGATGTGCCCGGCCCGTCCCTCGTTGCGGAAGGCGTCGGCGTGCAGACCTAAAGCGAACTGAATCGGCGCACTCAGGATCAGGATCAGCAGATAGCTCCGCGCCAGTTCCGCAACCGCCGAGTTTCCGGCAGCGAGTGCGGAGATGATGGCAGAACCCACTGTCAGCGCTCCGACGATCAGCATTGCAGAGATGGCGAGAGCCAGCCCGTGGGCTCCCGCGAAAACCGCTCCGGCCTCCGTGCGGGACCCGGCGCCCAAATGGCGGGCGAGCAGACTCGACATGCCGCCGCCCGCCAGAGTGGTCAGGGCCGTGAGTAGCATGACGACCGGGAAAGCCAAGCTGACCCCTGCCAGGGCGTGGGCACCTACGAAGCGTCCGACGAAGACCCCGTCAATCACGTTCAGCAGGCCGCCCGTCGACATGACGACGGCCATGGGCAAGGCATTCGACAGAAACAATCGTCCGACGGGTCGGGTCAGAAAACGGTTCTCAATTGTAGTCGGGGCGGGTCCAACCGACATCGCTCACTCCTCCGCGGAGGCATTTCGGATCAGGAGGGAGCCTGCATTACCCACCTGCGAAATGCTTCGAGGGTGAGATGTCGTCTTGCTCCGGGCTTCACCGTGACTCGCGTCCGCAGGCGGCAGGTGCCCGGCACCTTGCACGTTAGATACGAGGCAATCCGGACGAAGGCAATACGATTAGAGATGCCAGTGGTCCTCGAGATGTTTACCCTCGCGACGCCGAATAGCATCGGAACGGAGCTTAGGTGTTAGGTTTAGGCTACGCAGCCGACCTTCGCCTTCAAAGGATCATGGCCACCGAAGACCCCAGGAGTGTGTGCACCTTAGCTGACGGCCGACGGCCCCGCGAAGCAGGCCTCGCATCTGATTCACTACCGGGATCGGCTCCCAGACGATTCTGGTCTCCGTCGATGGAAGGCCAGACGCAGACTTGCGCTTGCGCACTTTGGCCGCTGGGACACGGTGGTTCCATCGCCAGATGATCTCGTCCAGATACGCTGAAGATGCTTCCGTCCGGGACGGTGATACACACCGATCAGAGCACGATGGACAACCGCATTCACGGCCTCGACCGTGTTGATATGCGCACCGGTCTTGCTGTTTGGGCAGCGTGCTTGCGCATGACTTGGCTGGCACAAAGATGTCTCTGGAGATGGCCAGCACCGCAGCTGTGACTGATGTAGATCAAGTAGGCGATTGTCCCGCTTACACGCCAGAGGGCACGGAGGCCCTCGTCTGCGATCTGGATTGCACGGCGCCCGTTCTGTCGACGGTCCAAGATGCCCGGGCAGCCGCGCTGGAGCTGCGATCCTCATCCCTGGAAATGTCTGGCGATCTCGATCTCGCGGCCTCGATCCGGGGGCCGCCCCCTTCCCGCAACGAAGCACCTTCCTGAGCTGCCCGGCCGCACCCCGAGGTGACGGCCCGGTCCCGTTGCATCTGCCGCAGTCCGGCCGATGCGCGATCGACGTCTTTCCGTTTTCTTCGGGAACTGCTTTCATGTCTGTCTTTCATCCGCTCGACTTCTCGCGCAGGCGCTTTGGGCCGTGGCCTTGCCGCGCTCGGTGCGGCGCCAATTCTTCCGCATATCTCTCTCGCCGCGACCGGCCGCTCGCCCGGCTGCGCAAGACCGAAAACGTCTTCACGCGGCTCGGGGCGGATGTGACCACCCAAGTCTACCCTGGCCGCGGTCACGGCGTCGTCGAGGGTGAAATCAAGGCGCTACGGACCATTCTGAACCAGGCGCCGACATAAGGAGAAAACAATGCGATACATTCTGCTGACCGTCAGCGTCCTCGCCGCCGGCCCGGTAGCCGGCGAGGTTGCCCTGACGGTTGATCTCGGCCCGACCGATCAGGTGACGGCCGAAACCTACACCTGCGGCGCAGACGAGACGATCCCCGTGCGTTACGTCAACGCCGGCCCCAATGTCCTCGCGATCCTCCCGGTCGGCGGCGAGGAGCGCATCTTCGTGAACGTCGTTTCCGCCTCCGGGGCGCGTTACGCTTCCGGCGCGCATGTCTGGTGGAGCAAGGGCGATAGCGCGACGCTGGAACACACGATCGAAGGCACCGTCAGAGACTGCACCCGCGATGATGAAGGGCCGGACACCGGGCAATAGCGCGTCCCGGACATTGAATGGCGCCAGAAGGTCGCAGCCTGGCCGGTGGTCTTGATAAGCCTGCAAGGAAGGCCGATATACAGATCATGACCAAGTTCAGGTTTCATAGGAAGTTCCTGCTCAACGCAGGGAACACACTGAACCGCCGGTAGCCCCGGGCGGGTGGCAGGCTATTGCTTGACCGCGCCTCGGGGTCTTCTCGATCTCAAACAGATCAGACGGATTGACGGACGCTTCCCTGCGCCCGGTTTGCGCATGTGCGCGGACCACGCGGTCGGGGCGCGTCCGTCGTGGTTCACCTTCCTTGACTGGAGCTCATCATGCATCCCTACATGCTTAACCGAAACGCCCCGTTCCTTTCTCAGTCCAACGCATCGCCGCTGCCGGCCATTGCCCGACCCGGCCTTTTGCGCCGGATCTTCGGCTCGATCGTCCACAACTGGAAACGCCGCAGGATGATCGCGGCGCTCGAAGCAATGGACGACCGTCTGCTGCGCGACATCGGCATCCATCGCAGCGAGATCCTGCACGTCGTCGACGGCCTCACCGCGCGCGAACTTTCCATGCCCCCTGTCTCGCCGGCCTTGCAGCGCGACGCAGCTCGCCTCCGGGCAGGCGAGCGCGCGTGAATCAGGCGCGGCACCGGAGCCTCGGTGCCGCCCCGACCCATCCCTGTGATGCAAGAAAGGAGAAACGAGATGATCAGCATGACTGATTTCGAAGACCTGTCCCCTGAAATCTTTCCATCGCGAGGCCCGAGTGCAGACTGCGTGGCCCGCTGGGAGGATGACGGCGGGCGTCCAGCGGAGCGTCCGGCCGCATCCGGCCGGACCGCCGACGCCGTGCATATCCCTCCCGCAAGCGTCAGTATCGTGGCGCGGGCGGCCGGACTGTGGGCCGCCCGGCCCGACACGGCGTGATCCCCCTCCCAGCACACCCATGGCCCGAAACACCTGTATGACAGGAAACACGACATGACGATGCAAGCAGAGAAGACTACCATGGTCCCGGGGTCCGAGATCGGCGGCCGGAACGACACGGCGGTAAGCGAAGGGCTAATCGGCGCGCTGGCGGGAACCTACCAGCTCATCACTAAGACCCACCTTTGCCACTGGAACATCACGGGGACGCAGTTTCATGCGGTTCACGAGATGACCGCGACGTTCTACCAGAACAAGTTCGCTGCCGCCGACGACCTGGCCGAGAGGGTCCGAGCGCTTGGCCGGCCCGTCACGCTCGATCTGACGGACGCTCCGCGGTGGAACGGTCCTGCTCCGCAAGACGCCGGGGCCCCCGCCGGCAAGATGATCGGGGACCTTGTTCACGATCACCACCAATTTGCGACCTGCCTTCGCGAACTTGTTGAAACCGCCGAGCACGCCCGCGATCCGGCGACCGCCGATCTGGCGACGGAGCGGGTGGCGTTTCACGAAAAGGCCGCCTGGATGCTCGGAGCACTGATCGCGTGACCTGATCACACGCCAAGGGCGCCCCGGTCACGGCCGGGGCTCGTCAATAGCGGCATGTCGAAGCGATCTGTAAAATGATACGTTTGCACGTAGAGGGTTAACGACGGGCGTCGCAATGATCCGTCAAGTTCGCGAGTTGCTGGCACCTGTCAAATCCCTCCTCGGGGGAACTACCCTCTTCATGGCCGGCAACAGTCTGTTGGGCGTCGTTCTGCCGCTTCGGATGGAGACGGCGGATTACCCGGTGGCACTGACCGGCGCGGTAATGGCAGCCTATTACCTCGGATTGGCGCTCGGCGGACTTCGGGCGAAACGGGTGATCCTGAGGATCGGTCATATTCGCGCCTTTTCGATTTTCGCAGCGATGACCGCGGCGGTCTGTCTCGCCTATGGCTTTTGTGGACGCCGATCGCATGGGCAGCGCTGCGCCTGGTCAACGGTTTCTGCATCGCCGGCATGACGACCTCGATCGAAAGCTGGCTCAACGATCGCAGCACCAACAAAACGCGAGGGCGCACACTGGGCAGCTACATGCTGGTCTTCTACTTCGCCGTGGCGCTCGGACAGACGCTGGTTAACGTCGCGCCTCCGGCCGGCAGCGAATTGCTGATGCTCGCCTCCGCGCTGATCGGGCTGTCTCTCGTGCCGATCGCGCTCACTCGCCTCGGCGAACCCGAGCTGGCCGAGTTGCGTCCGCTCGGTCTCGGACTGCTTTTCGAAGCCTCGCGCGTCGGCGTGGTAGGAGCGGGAGTTGCTGGAATACTCGTCGGGTCCTTTTACGCGCTCGGCGTAGTCTTCGCGCGCCAGATCGGGCTGAACGTGACGGAGACGGCGCTATTCATGAGCACTGTCGTGCTGGGTGGGCTCGGTGCGCAGGTTCCCGTCGGGATGCTCGCCGACAGGTTCGACAGGCGCATCGTGATGGCTTGCATATTGCTCGCGGTCGGCCTGTCGTGGGGCCTATTGGCGACCTCGGTCGCCAACGGCGTCTCGCTCGGTCCTCTCTTCGTGATGGCACTTGCCTTTGGCCAAGATCCTCAAGTTCGGCCAGCGCGTGCTGAAAGTCTTCACCCAAGGCGTAGTCGGCGTAGTTGTGAAAACTCCGCACGCGCCAGAAAGCGTTCAGGTTGTCATCAACACCGGGCTGCTTCGGACGGCGGCCCCCGAGCGCCAGCATGTGCCGGTAGTCGATCTGGTATTCGGCCAGCCGTTGCGGAAAACTGTCGTCGTTGAAGTCCGGGTTGCTGCGGGATTTCGGGAACGACCGCACATCGACCAGCAGCGGGACCCCGGCCTGGCGCAGCATGTCGATGACCGTCTCCGGCGGCCGGTTTGAATGTCCGATCGTCGCGAAACCGCCGCTCATGAATCAAGCTTGGTTAACGCGTCCTCCTTGTGCGCCGCGATATGATCGGTCTTGTCACTCTCGATCTCGTATTGCGGCTCATCCTTCGACGCGCGCCGGCGATGGCCCTTGTAGTCGAAATCCGCCTCGTGAACTTTCACAACGCGGCCCCTGACGCGGCCGGCTTCGGAATTCCAGCTCACATGATCTCCCGTGGAAAACTTCGCCATGATACACCTCCTTCGTCACGTGAAACGCAGAGGTCGCGTGTCGCGTTCCTGACCTTATCTCCTCTGAATTGACAAACCGGTATTCGTCCTTATCTTGACCTGATGGTCACGCACGAAAATCATTTCCGGTTTCTGCTTCTGAACCGCCTGGCTCCCCGGGCGGTCTACGCATAAGCGCGTCTTCGACCACCCGGGGCTTTCTCACATCCTTGAATTGAGAACGCGGGCTTCGCCGCCCCGGGAGATACATCATGACCATCACCAGAATGACCGCCCTGCCTGCGGGCAGCAACTTTCGCTCGCCGTTCGAGCGCTCCGCTGTCGAGACCGGTTTTCTCCTCACGATGGAGGACCGGCTCGGCATCGAGCGTCTGCTTCGCCAACGGGGAACCGAGAATGCGCCTAATCCTCCGCTCCTGAACGGGCTTCTGCGCCACAAGCTGCGGATATCGCGCCGCGCTCCCGAGCCCGCTCCACCCGAACTCGTCGTGGCCGCTTGCCATGTAACCTATATGATCAGCGGCGAGGGTGCGCGTTCGGGCGTGCTTTCCATGTCTCCGATGCCGATCCCCGGTTGCCTTCTCGTGGCATCCTTGCTCGGGGCGACCCTGATCGGGATGCGGAAAATGCAGAAGGCGCCGCTTCTGCGGGACGACGGTCAGATCGAGACGGTCATCGTGTTGGATGTGAGGCCGCCGCACGACCACGACGCGGCTTGATGCCCCGATCCGCCTCCTGCGGGCCAGGGAAGTTGGCAACCCACATGCATCCCGCCACCGAAGGGCGGAAAAGGAGAATCCCATGAACACGCAGCGCTCCACCTCACGCAGCACCGGGCGGCGGCCCAGAGTCGTCATCGGTGCGGACTGCCTGGACAGGCTCGAAGCCCTTGCGGAGGGCGCGCTCCAGCGGAACCCGGACCTTGCAGATCGATTGCTCGGCGAGCTCGGCCGGGCGCGCATCGTTCCGGCGGCGAAACTTCCGCCGAACGTGGTGGCGATCGGCCGCAGGGTCACCTACCGCGACGAAACGACCGGAAAGGAAACCGCGGTAACGCCGGTCTATCCCGAGGACGCCGACATCGCGCGGGGTCGGATCTCTGTCCTGACACCGATCGGGGTCGCCCTGATCGGCCTGGCGGAGGGGGCATCGCTGCACTGGGACACCAGGGACGGAAAACGGAGGGTGCTGACCGTCCTCCACGTCGCTCCTCAGGATGCTGCCGAAGGGGTGGAAGCCGGATGATCTGCTGTTTGCGGGGCCTACCCGAGGCCCATGACCTGCCCGGAAGGCGCCGCAGGGTGCGCTGAAGGCGCCATGACGCTCCTTCCGGGATATCGCAAATCGCCGCGCATCGGCGCCCTTCCCTTCCCGTCGAAAGAGAGTCTCATGAACCGTCACCTTCCGCCTGCCTGCCCGTCCTGCAAGGCATCGCTTCCCCGCGCAGCCGCTCACCGATGTCCGACCTGTCGACACCCGCTCGGCGGCATTTCCCTTCTCATCCGGATGTCCTGCCGTCGTTGCGGCGCGGCAATCGAGAAACGCGCCGGCGCCGCCGCGACCTGTCTAAGGTGCCGGTCTCTGCGTCCCTCCCGGCTCCGGCCGCAGGACAGCTGAGAAAGAACTTGTTCTCGTCTTTGGTAGCCGGTCTGACCTTCGACCCTCATTCTTGTCGCTGTTGGCTTGATAATCACTTGAACAGAATGGCGGATACAATCGGAGTGACATCCAGGCTGGCCGACGGCCTTGCCCCAACTTGAATGGGACGTCGGCTGTTCGGTCTTTTCGCAAATCGTAGAAGGCATCGCATGCGTCCTTACGGGTTGGACATGCCCGTTTGAAACCAATATATGCCGATTGCATGGCAGCGCGCGATGGCGTCGTGTTTTCGCTGCCGGAACTCCGCTATTCGCAACTGAATTCCTGAACGCCCGGATTTGCTCTCGCACCTCTTGTGCGGGGTTTGAAGTGAGGAGGTCTATCATGACATTTACCTTGCCCGATACGTTCCGATCCTTGCGGACGGGGTCTGCCGCGGGAATGGCCTGCATGGCCGCGGCGATGGTTCTCTTGCCATTGGGCGACACGTTGTCGAAGCTGCTGACGGAGACACTGAACCCGATCGAGGTCGCGACTATGCGCGTTCTCGCCCAAGCGGCCTTCCTCCTGCCGGCGGCGGTGGTGCTGCGTAGCCGCCTGAGGGGCGCGATGTTTTCTCCGATCGTGGCGCTTTCCGGGCTTTTGGTAATGATCACGCTCATCTGCTTGATCGGTGCCTTCGCGGTCATGCCGATTGCCACCGCGATCGCCATTTTTTTCGTGGAACCGTTGATCCTGACGGTGCTGGCAGGCCCCCTCCTCGGTGAGACTGTCGGACCGCGACGCCTCGCCGCCGTCGGGGTCGGTCTCGTAGGCGCGTTGATCGTGATCCGCCCAGGCACCAAATTCGAGGTCGCCGCGCTCCTGCCGCTTGTCGCGGCCGCCGCCTATGCGCTCAACATGATCGCCCTGCGCCGCGCCTCGCGCTCGCGGTCGGGGCTTACGGTGCAGTGCGGTGCCACGATCTATGCCTGCATCGGCATGGTGGCACTTAGCATTGGCCTTCAAAGCGCGGGTCATGTCGCGTTGGACATTGGCGCACTGTCTGCCTCCGGTTGGGCTCTGATCCTGGGAAGCGGATTCTTCGCCGCCGCGAGCTACGTCCTGATCGCCGAAGCCTTCCGTCACGCCGAAGCGGGTCTGCTGGCGCCGTTCCAATATCTCGAGATCATCGGGGCCACCGCCGCCGGCTATCTGGTCTTCGGCAGTTTTCCGGATGGGATGACCTGGATCGGCATCGCAGTCATTCTCGCGTCGGGCCTTTACGTCGTCTACCGTGAGCAATCGCGCGCGACGACGTCTCTGGAACCGACGGCCCACAGAAGCCGCAGAATTCGGCCGCGGTAATGGCAGCCTCGAAGCGGTCGCTCACGCCCGTTGGCTTCCGAGTTCCGCGTCGACACCACGAGGAATGCTACAGAGTAACCGCACAGGCACACCGGTCGCGGTGCTACGCGCTGAAGATCGCCATCGTCG
>PAPR01000042.1 GCA_002709085.1 Pseudooceanicola sp.
CTCAGCATCAAACTCAAGCGAGCTGGCTGGGACGAGGCATTCTTATGCAGCGTTCTCAATGGGCTGTAAGAAGCATGATGCCAAACGCGATTGCCCTGAGGCGGACCTGCAAGCGCAGAAATTTGGTGGATTATTGCAACTTGTCCGGTCAGGTGGTCGTTCGCGGTGCGAAGATGCTGGACATTCTGATTAGATGAGTAGCTCTGCACCTCATTCCAGACTTGAGGTTGGCGAAGTTGCTTATTGAGATTGGTCAATTGGTTTTCAGGAAAAAACTCTGAGTCAAGTCCCTCAAGCCCAGTCACGATTGAGGCCAGACCTTTAGTAAATCGGCGGCGTTCGTCCTCGTGTTCAGCATCGATTTCCACCACTTCCACGTCCAGCCAATCCCGCAATTGCTGGACCGTCGCGTGTATTGCATGATTGTCGAATTGATCGGACCAGCGGGACATTCGGTTCTCCATTCAGCCGGAGCATTTACAAAATCTAGTTGTGACCTACGGCCATGCCGCAATATCGGCTACGAAACGGCAACGGTTCAACCCTAAATCGTAGATGCTCACCAGGAAATTTTTCTTGCGGGGGGGGCGAATCTTGGCCTCAGAAGGGCCTTGACGCCCCAGATTCAGACCGTCGTTTTGATATCTATTCACTCTGCAAAGGGAACGATTAGACCTCATGACTACGCAAGCTCACCCACCGATTTTTCGCCTGTCAGCAGCCCTCGAGGCGTCGCGCGCTGCATTCAAGCGGAAAACCTGTTGACACGCGAAAACCCCGGCACCGTTTTGGAATTATTCACTCTGCAAAAGAAAGATTCTGCCCCATGACCAATCAAACTGATCAACTGATGTATCGCCTATCCGCAGCCCTCGAGGCAGCGGGTGTGAAACCGGGCAAGTTCCATCGCCAATTCTACGATGGAGTTTTGGGCCAGGCCCTCAAGAGCGATGGGGAGTTTGCGGCGCAGATATCCGATCCCATGCGGGGCGCGGGGGCCGGTCGCGGCGGTGGGCGGTTCGTCACCCTTGACGGCGCGGTGTGCCTGGCGGTTTTCTTCCAGCTTCTGACAGGGGGTGTTCCGTCTGACCGAGCTTTGCGAATCGCCCGCGCTTTCGTTTTCATGGGCGAAACCGGCAACGGCCTTCGTGCCTTCAACGCCACCATGCCACGCCCTGCCGGTCAAGTTTTTGACGGGTCGCAGGACACGTTCCTGGTCACGGTCGCGGGTGTTCTGCCCGCCGATGCGCAGGACGCTATCGCGTTCGTTCCTGGGTGCGACCTGACAGCGTTTCAGATCATGGAGTGGCTGGACGTCCACGAAAGTGGCTGCGCGCCGCTCTGCCTGGTGAACCTTTCCGAGCTGATCCAGCAAGTGCGGGACGGCTTGATTTCCGATCCAGTTGCTGCCGCCCAGCAATCGGGCGCGGGTTACGCAGCGACCAATGACGCATCATTCGTGATTGCCGAACCCATTCGTGCCTTTCTGGCCGAATTCACAATCCGCGACCCATCTGCGCGCATGTCCAGCCTCGAGTTTCAGCGCGTCTTTGACGCTTGGCTTTCCGATTGGCAGGCGGCGGCGCGCCCACACCACCAAGGGGACGCAAATAGCAACGCGGCAAGCCTGGCGAAGGCGCTTGCGAAGTGCGGTGTTCGCAAAATCAAATCCAACGGCAACATGGCATTCGCTGGCATTCGGTGGAGTAAAACACCGGCCGTCCAAGCCTTCCTCGCAGGTTTGTTGGAATTGAATTGACGGCCGCGCCGTCGCCCTTCCCCGCCGATCCCGAACCCCGAAAGGAACCCGTCCGATGAACAGCAAAACCACCACCCAAAACCCGATCGCTACCGCCCAGCTTGGTCGCGCGCATGTCGTGGCCGCCTGCCTCGCCGTTTTGACGCGCGAGGTTCATGGCGCTGGCCTCGAAAAGCACGACGCCCTGGACCTGTTGCGGGATGCGCCGGACAAGATTGACGCCGCCCTGACGCGCGGCCCTGGGGCGCTGGTGGTTTACCGCCTGGACCGTCGCGGGGCGCGGGGTGTGGTCAGTGACAGCGAGTCCCGTCTGGGGCATTTCACGGCTGCCGCCGAACAAGAGGGCGCGCCGCTTTTCGGGTTCTGCCCTGGCGCGATTGCCGAGCTGGCCGCCCATATCGAGGCGGGCGCGGCGTCGTTGAAAAAGGACGCCTGATCCATGAAACACCAGCGGTTTGCAGATTTGAATAACCCTGCCTTCGGCCCCCAGGTCGCGGCCGAGGTGAAGGTGGAGGACGGGGACCGGACGGTCCTTCTGTCCTTCTCAAGCGAAATTCCGGTGCTGCGCGACACCCCCATGGGACCGGCCTTTGAGGTTCTGGGGCATGATCCAGGCGAGGTTGACCTGTCACGGCTCAACAGCGGATCGGCCCCGGTCCTCAAAGATCACCGGCGCGACGTGGACTCGATGGTCGGGACGGTTGTTTCCGCCCGGATCGAGGGTCGCCGGGGCCGCGCGTTTGTGCGGCTTGCGGACACGAAAGAAGGCAACTCAATGCTAACCCGCGTGAAGGCGGGTGAAGTGCAGTCGGTATCGGTGGGTTACGCCGTCCATGAGTTGAAACCAGCAGGCGAACAAAACGGCTATCCCGTTTTGCGCGCCACAAAATGGGAAGCGGTCGAGGTGTCTCTCGTCGCGGTCCCGGCGGACCCCACGGTCGGGGTCGGTCGGTCGCTGTCGGGCGGTTCTTCCGCGTCCATCCCTCACATTCCGAAAGATTCAAACATGACAACTCCCACCACCGAAACGACCCAATACCAGCCCGCTCAGGCGGCCAGTTCCGTCAGCGCCGAACGCCGCCGTGCGTCGGACATTTCGCTCCTGGGCCGCAAGTTCAACATGCCTGCCGAGGACGTGGAAAGCGCCATTGCGAACGGCCTGTCCGTGGGTGCCTTCCAGCGGTCCATTATGGACAGCATGGAATCCGACGAGTCGACGGCAACACGCAGCCGCATGGGCCTGCCTGCAATCGCGGCGGCCGAACGGTCCTATTCGCTGTCCCGTGTCGCCCACGCCCAGGTCACAAATGACTGGTCCCAGGCCGGTTTCGAGCTGGAAGTATCCCAGGAGCTGAAAGGTCAGATCGGCCGCAGCGCCTCGGGGACCTACGTTCCCACGGCCGCCCTAGCCGGACGCGCCTTGGTCACGACCGGGACTGCGCCATCGCTGATCGGCACCCAGCAGATGCATGACGCCTTTGTCGAGGTTCTGAAGCCCCAGGTGCGGGTGATGGAGCTGGGCGCAACCGTTCTGCCAGGCCTGGTCGAAAACGTGTCGATCCCGCGCCAGACGGCCGGGTGTTCCGCCGAATGGATCGCGGAAAACAGCGAAGCGGCGGAATCCTCACCCGGCTTCGACGCGGTGACGCTGACCATGCACCAGCTTTCGGCGCATACGCGGATTTCGCGCCGTCAGCTCAAGCAAAGCCTGCCCGCCGTGGACCAGATCCTCACCAATGACCTGCGCGCCCAGATCGCGGTCGCCTTGGACAAGGCAGCGATTGCGGGGACCGGTGTTGGCCCCCAACCGACCGGCATTCTGAATCTGCCCGGCATCGGGGACGTGGCGATGGGACCGGATGGCGATTTCGTGACCTGGGCCAAGCTCATGGAGCTGGTCAGCACCGTGGAGTCGGCCAACGTCGATCCCATGTCCCTGGGCTTTCTGTCCAACCTCAAGGTCAAGGGCCACCTCATGTCCACGCCTCGCATCTCGGGGACCGATACCATGATGCTGGACCCGGACGCGGCCGCCACGGCCGAGGACCTGCGCCTGGCTGGTTACAAGGCGCGGTTCTCGGGCAACGTGCCGTCCGACCTGTCGAAAGGCACCGGGAACGACCTGTCGGCCGTAATCTTCGGGGCTTGGGCTGATCTCCTGATCGGCCAGTGGGGCGGTATCGACCTGATCGTGGACGATGTGACGGAAGCAGCAAAGGGCAACGTCCGCCTGGTAGCCCATTCCGAATGGGACATTGCCGCCCGCCACGCGGAATCCTTCGCGGCGATCCAGGACGCCCAGACCGCGTAAGAGCTAAGACGCCATAAGACTGCACCACGCCGCAGCGGCGCAGCCCGCCCCTTCAACGCCTGATCCGGGGCGGGCTATCCCTCCACCCTTTCGCGTCTGAGGTCCGATGCTTCAAACTGCCGTCAAACACGACACAAGCGCCCTCCCGTTGCCGACACGGCGCGGTCTGTCGCGTGTCGAGGCGGCCGGTTACATTGGCGTTGGAGCATCGAAATTCGACGCCATGGTGGGGGATGGGCGTATGCCCAAGCCCAAGAAAATCGACGGGCGGCGGGTCTGGGACGTGCGATCCTTGGACCGTTCTTTTGATGCTTTGCCAGGTGGCGAGGACTCCGACTACAATCCCTGGGATGATTGAATGACCGGGGGAGACATGAAGTTCAGATTGAAATACGTGGTGGAGGATACGGACCGGCATGGCAACGTGCGTCTGTATTTCCGCCGCCAGGGCCGAAAGGTCAGGTTGCGAGGCCCGGCGGGATCGCCGGAATTCCTCGAGGACTATAAGAAGGCGGCCGCCGGAACCCTGGAACCTGCAAAAAAGGGGAATGGCGTCGGACAGGTTGTCCCGCGCAGCATTCGGTGGCTTTGCGTCCAATACTACAAAAGTGCGATGTTCAAGGAATTGGACCCCAGGACCCAAAAGGTTCGGAGGGCGATCCTGGAACGGTTCTGCCAACACAAGGGCGACGGCGAAAAGCCTTTTGCCCTTCTGTTGCCCAGACACGTCCGGGTCCGCCGTGATGAAATGTCAGACCGACCCGAGGCCGCCAACGGGATGGTTAAGGCCCTTCGCCAGCTCTATCGCTTCGCGCTACGTTATGACTTTCACGACGATAATCCGGCCGAAAAGGTGGAATACCTCAAGGGCAATCCAGACGGTTTCCATTCATGGTCCCTCGAAGAAATCGCAAAATTTGAGGAAGTCCACCCGGTCGGGACACCGGCGCGGCTTGCCTTAGCCTTGGCGATCTACACCGGCCAGCGGCGTTCGGACCTGGTTCTGTTCGGCCGTCAGCATGTCAGGGACGGATGGCTTGTTTTCACCCAGCACAAGGGACGCAACCGCAATCCGGTGCGGATGGAAATTCCGATAATTCCCGCATTGCAGCGGATCATTGACCAGACGCCGACCGGCGACCTTGCCTTCCTTGTCACCGCCTTTAACCGCCCCTTTACGTCAAACGGCTTCGGAAACCGTTTCCGCAAGTGGTGCGATGAAGCGGGCTTGAAAGAGTGTTCAGTTCACGGGCTGCGCAAGGCCGCCGCCGCGCGCCTGGCAGAGTTGGGATGCACCGAACAGGAGATCATGGCGATCACCGGCCACCGGACCAGCAAGGAAGTGACGCGCTACACCAGAGCGGCGAGTCAAAAGACCCGTGCCGAAAGCGCCCTTCGCCGCATGTCAGAAGAACAAAGCTAGGACAAAAGTGTCCCACCTTTTCCCGACATGTCCGCCAGTGGGACAAAATCGGGGACTAAGCATCTGATTTATTTTTGAGATTTATAGTAGTGGTGCCCGGGGGCGGAATCGAACCACCGACACGAGGATTTTCAATTAGCCTTGTGATTCATGCGCTCCGTCTCAGGGGCGCTCAACCCGTAACTTAGCCGATTGAAAAGCTTGATCTTTGCGCTCGGCATATCGTTTCGACCTGTCTCGCACCGGAGCATTCAAGCACACCGCTCCCGCTACCCCAGTGATACCCTAAAGTGGAAACTCGTCGACTTTGCAGAGCATGTCGGTCAAGGGCCCACTCTACCGGATGCTGCGGAACGCCTGAACTGGCGCGATGCGCAGCAAGCGAACTTTCCAAAGTGTAGGGGACCGACCTTTTCTGCCATTTGACCCTATGTCCCAATGCTGCGGTGCGGCCCGACGAAGCTGCCATTCGTTCCGCGACTATTCAGTGGAACCTAGAGAGACGGTCAACAGGCAAGTCGAATGGGGATTTCGGCAATCTCAGTGCAACCCTCGCTATACGGAGCCGGAAAGAATCTTAAGCGGATCTAAACCCAGCCGGTGATTTTGTGCTTAATCGAGCGATTTCATCTAGTTCTTCCTGGCATTTCATCATTGCCGCAGCATCCGTTTTGATCTGCAGGTCTTGCATTTTTTGCGTCAACATTCTGTATGCGATTTGCAGGTCGAAATAGTCCTTTCGCTCAATTTTTCTTAGATGCTGTTCGGCGTCGGCCCATCGACCTTGGACTACAGCGTGCCGAGCCTGTAATTGTTCAGCATCATAACGCCTATTCACTGAATTGGCAGTTTCCACGACCAAGGGCAGCATAGACGCGTCGCCTTTTTCAAGAAGCACTGCACATTTCAAGAGCTGGAGCGTAAAGCGGTTTACTTTCGGGCAAGCTTCCGCCTCGCTTAAGTGCATGAGTGAGTGACCGTATTTTCCGTCCTGAAGCGCCCTGCCAGCATTGTAAATGTGCACTTCGCCATACTCATCCCTACGACCCTGAATTTTTCTTTCCAAAGCATCGGCTTCTGCATGGTTTCGAAGCCCTCGATAGGCGCGAATCTTTTGGATCATTAACCCCGTTTCACGCTCAATCTGATGATCGGAAAGCTTACCTAAAGCATCTAATGCACCGGAGAAATCTTGAGACCTAATAAGCGCTCGAGCTAACAGTCGTATGTTTCTGAGCTTAAAGTGCTTTGTCTCGAGAGACATTCGCAAACTGCGCACTGCGGCGTTGTCGTCTTTAAGAACATGAAAGGCATAGCTCCCCTGAAGGTAGTAAACGGATGGGAGCGCCGCATCCTGCATCTTTTTGATGATTTCCTCGGGAAAAACTCCAGCGCGGATCGCACTGTCGCCACCCGTGAACAGTATATGCTCCACAGCGTCATCAGACGTTTCCATGTTTAATGCGAGCTTTGAAAGGCTGTAGGCACTAAGGTAGATCTCCCGTGATCCCTTCTGAACTTCTCTTGCGCGGAAAAAACGGTCTGTCACCATGGTCAAAAGTGATGAGCTCGTAACCAAGCCGTTCAGCTCGGCTGGCACCTCACCGGTAGGGGTGACGCTGGCAATAAGAAGTGCGTCAATCAGCTGTGAATCCAACTTATTGTCTGTCATATCATCTTCGATGAGAAGTTTGACTTCGTTCAAAAGGATCTCTGTATTCGCACTTAGTTCTTTCCTAGCGCGATTAGCGACAACGCTGGGGCTGCTATAGTATTCAGAACCAGTAGCTGAGATGAGCGACGCTTCCTGAAGCTCCCATAGGTCAGAAGCAAGCTGTTTGCGCGGCATCTCGAGCACTCTAGCAAGAATGCTGAACGACAACCGAGGAAAAACCGATAGTAATGCAATAATCCGCCGTTGATCTTCACCAAGCAACTCTTCAGAAAGGATTTCGCCTAAAATCCTCTGCTGAAAAACAAAAATTGGCTCCAAGTTTTCGTTTAACGTATCCAAGTTCTTTCCGGAGTTGATAAACTTGGCGGCATAATGCGTTGTTGCAGGGTGACCATGAACATGACGCGACAACACCTCCGCTTTTGCAGAGTCGAAGTAACGGTTGTCGATCAATTCTCCCAATAGATACTGAATATTCAGCGAGCTCAGCTCCTCGATCTGAAACTGAGCCAAATTGGTGGTTTCGATTGAGGCTTCTTCCGGCAGTCGGCGTTCAGAAATATACACGATTCTTAGTGAAGGGACGCCTTTCGATAATTTAAAGAATTCGTCGAGCCAAGGCTTGAGGTTTCTGTACCTATCACGCAGTCCAAGCTTCGTACTAACAAAAATTGGTTGATTGATATCAGCCCAATGTTTAGCGACTTCGAGGATCATTTGAGCTTGATTAGAATGATCCATCGCGTCAAAGGCCGCGATCTGTTCCTCCACCCCCTGTTTCGTGAACACGCCCGAAATATCTTGCTTCATAGCTAAATAGAAGTCCACGGCTTCCGCCATGTCAGGAAGATTGAATGTTGGTCCCCCGGATCGCATTTGGCGAAAGGATTTCTTTGCATACTCTTGCGCAAAGGTTTTTCTACCCATTCCCGGAAGTCCGGAAAGGACAATGTGTTGGATGGGGCTTCCTGTTTGTTGAACGCTCTTCAAAGTCTCGATATATGCTTGCCTCAAAAGCTCTTCGCGACCCACAACAATATCAGTGTGGCCGCTAAGCTCATCAATCAATTGGCCTTGAAGTAGCTGAATTTGGCGGACCACGTCCGAGACCGAGTAGTTCTCTGTGCAAGTCATGAAGCCTTTCATCCACTCGGGCAAACTGCGGTAAGTCTCACCGAGCAACGGCACCACAAGTACCTTTCCACGCTTTGATGCATGGTTCAATTCAGCAAGTCGTTTTTCATACTCAACCCAAGTGTTCTGCGTGTTGGGTGAGTGGAAAAGTACAAAGATATTCTTGCCCGATGTTCCCTCTTGCATGGCTTCTATAAAGCTTTGCCCGGGTTGAACTGATTTTATATCATAAAACGTGCTGGAGACATCTAGTCGCTCATAGACCTTTTCAACAAAGCCTTTGTCAGCAGCCGCGTGTGACAGAAATATAGTACCACTATTGTCGTTATTCATCGCTTCTTGTTCTCATTTGATTTTTGCAATCCAAACCATGCTGGAACCATAACAAGCTGCCTCATGCCAGGCCCGAACACAACCCGAACCACCTCCATCTGGCCAAGTGCGATGGTCGGTAAAGCCAGTCTCAGGAAATGACTGATTCCTAGGATATATGTGCTGACGCACGGCCAATCCGGGGTTTCTGTGATGAAGTTCCGGTTCAGCAATTTGCGCTCTCTCTCGCTGCAATGCGGCTAATTCACACTATTCGCCAACGTGTACGAATGACCATGTCCGATTTGGGCTGACTGCCGCCGCTGAACGCACAGGGGTGGATGTCGGTATAGTCCGCAATGCTGGCTTCTGAACGGGCGCGCCGAGTGGCCGCTTGCGGAAAACCATGCCTCGCATTCGCTGCATCGACAATACCCTCGGTCGAAAGTTCAGCTCAGCACAAGTCGTTTCAACCCGTCTAGGGTTGTCCCTGACGCGGCTCAGCCGTCCATCTTATCATGGGCTTATGAAACGCAAACTCACCACCAAGTTCATCGAAGGCCAGAAGCCCAGCCCGGCGAAACGTCTCGATTTCCGTGACGAGTTGATGCCGGGTTTGGTCCTGCGCATCAGCACGTCCGGCACCAAGACGTTCTGTCTGCACAAGCGCATCAACGGGAAGATGCGGCGACTGACCATCGGTAGGTTCGGCGTCGTCTCGCTGGCCGAAGCGCGCGAACGGGTGCGGCAGGTTCTCTACGAAATCGAAACGGGCCGCTTCGAGGATCGCACCGGCATTGAGGTCGAAACCAAGCAGACGCTGGGCGACATCATCCCCGATTACATCGAGAAGCACGCAAAGGTTCACAACCGCGACTGGAAGCGCAAGGAAGCCCTGCTGGCGAAGTTCACGACCCTGCACGGCAAACGGATCGACGAGATCAAGCGCGCTGATGTCGTGAAAGCCTGCGATGTGATCCACAAATCCGCGCCGGTCAGCGCGAACCGTGCGCTGGCCCATCTCAAGCACCTCATGGGCTGGTGTGTCGAGCGCGGCATGATCGATGCCTCTCCTATCGCCGGCATGAAACCGCTGTCCAAGGAACGGTCGCGCGAGCGCGTGCTGACCGACGATGAGCTGGGCACGCTGTGGGCGACCTGTGACGCCGAAGGCTACCCGTTCGGCGATTGCATGAAGCTGTTGATCCTGAGCGGCCAGAGACGCGCTGAAGTCGCCGAAATGCGCTGGTCTGAACTCGACCTTGAAAAACGCTTGTGGACCCTGCCGTCGCAGCGCGCCAAAAACGGCAGGCAGCACACGGTGCCGATCACTGACGCAATGCTGGACGTGCTGCGCAGGGTGCCGAGGTTCCTCGGGTCGGACTATGTGTTCACGACCACCGGCAAGTCGCCCGTGTCGGGGTTCGGTCGCCTAAAAGACCGGCTCGACAAGGCGCTGCCCGAAGGCACGGAGCCGTGGATCATCCACGACCTGCGCCGGACTATGTCCACGAACATGGCGATGCTGGGCGTCCCGCAGCCGGTGACCGAGGCGTTGCTGAACCACAAAACGGGTGTGGTCTCCGGCGTGGCCGCTATCTACAATGTCTATTCATACGCGGACGAGAAGCGCGAGGCATTGGAACAGTGGAACCGCCATCTGACCAAGATTACACAGGGCCATTCGGATCGGCCTGCCGGAAAGATGTCGGCGCAATTCTCGGCCTGAAAGACGATCCTCGCTTTCCAGATTTCTGGGGCAAGATCAGCGCATCGGGAAAGATGAAATGCCACGCGCTGCAAATATCGCCATCCGCGTTCGCGGTTTCGCCGTTTGACATGTCGGCAACGCAGCGCATCACTTGGCTGCAACGAAATGTCCTACATCCTGTCGAGAGGCTGGAAACCGCGCTGACAGATGAGAACACGCCGCATTTCGTCCATTGGGAGGATCAGCTTCGTGAACGCCAAGACGGAATTGCTCCCGTTGACAGTGTTGACCTTCTGTCAGACTTGGCCGCGCTCAAGGCGCAAGCCAAAGAC
This sequence comes from Pseudooceanicola sp., assembly GCA_002709085.1. Classification (GTDB taxonomy): domain Bacteria; phylum Pseudomonadota; class Alphaproteobacteria; order Rhodobacterales; family Rhodobacteraceae; genus Pseudooceanicola. The sequence continues at coordinate 10,658 of PAPR01000042.1, forward strand.
GTAATCTCGAAACTTGAATGTGATCTTGGGATGAAGGTTCAAACCAGTGACGAAATCCGTTTCACCATCGTCTATGACGCCATTTGGGACCTACACGATTTCTTTCCCGATTTTTCATTGTCGCGGGGCACTTGGGACCCCGAACTCAAGAAGATGATCGGCGTTCTACCCGATTTCGTTCGGCGCGTTTTCTTGGAAACTACGGGTCACAGTGAGCAACTGGATAGCCCAATACAACTTGCCCTCGAAGACGTAAGAAAATCCCAACGCAAATCGACCTGACACTTTCAGGACCTTCGCTCGCAACACGACGCGATCTGCGCCATCTTCTGTCTTGTCGGAGCGCTCCTTCACAAACCGTAACTTGTTGAAGGAAAAGACAGATGAAAATTTCAGACGGTCGTAAGACCTTGGCCACTCGCGCTGACCTCAAGCGCCTCGGCATCAATGTGAGCAACACAACCTTGTTACGCTGGGAGGCCCGTGGACGCTTCCCTCGGCGCATCAGGATGGCTGGGACCAGTGTTGCGTGGTTTCTGTCCGAGATCGAGGACTGGCTCGCTGAACGCGCCGCTGAGCGCTCCACCTGGCAATATGCTGATGCGAGCTGATCATGACGAAACTTATTGTATTTGGCTTCTCCTATGACGGCCTGAAAAAGCTGGGCATCCACTACGACTACGAAGACCTAGTCGATTTGGAGGAACGTGGGCTCTTCCCTAAGCAAGTCGAGCCGCGTGTCTGGATCGCCCAAGAGGTTTTGCAATGGCTATTGATCAACATTGATCGCCTGCCTCCCAAGCCCGACTAGCACAGAAAAATGAGATGGGGCGGCAAGCGCCCCTACTCCCCCGACACATCGCAGCCTGAAAACCGCGCCTTTCGCGCGACCGGTACTGCTGCATCTACTGAAAGGACACACCATGACAACCGAAATCGATGATTTTATGACGCCGACGCTTTGGCAGAACGGATGGCCAGATCGCATAACCGTCAAGGAACAGGACGAACTTCTATTCGCAATCTGGGGACCACAGGTGTGGGACAGCGTGAAGACCTATGCCTCGCTGTGCTTCCGCAAAAAAGGTTCAACCAGAATGGTTCAGGAGTTCGTGCAACTGGACGACGACATGTGTTCGGTTGACCTGTTGCGCTATTACAGCCGACATGAATGGGATCAATATTTCAGTCCGAACGTATACACTCGAAAAGACCGGAAACTCGGCAGCGTTTTTCAGGATTGCTGGTTCGGCTGGTGTGACGTGGACGACGCCGACCCGTTCACATTCGATCCGAAGCCGTCAGTTGTCTGGGAAACGTCGCCGGGACGCACTCAGGCGCTGTGGTTCTGGGATAGGCCACACACACCCGCGCAGGCGGCAGCTTACTCCAAGGCGCTGACCTATCGTCACGGTGGGGACAAGGGTGGCAGCGCGCCGAACAAGCTGCTTCGGCTGCCGGGGTCATTCAATCATAAGCCCCACTACGACAAGCCTTTCATTCCGCTGGTACATTTCGATGCGAGTCCGGTCAAGGCCCGACCCAAGCTGCTGACGGGTCGACGCGGCGTCGGCGCAGCAGAACCCGAGGCGCTAGACATGAACCCGCATTCGCATGATCGGCTCGCGGTTCTGAAGAAATACCGCTCGAAACTCGACACTTCGACGCGCCATCTAATCAGGCACAATAAGGTGTTGGCCGATGATCGATCTGCACGGCGATACGCAATGATCGCGGGTCTGCACGAAGCCGGAGCGACGCTCGACGAGATCGCCAGCGTCATCTGGTCCAGCCCATACTTCAGAGACAAATACGGCGAAGACCAGAACGCGCTGGAAATTGAGGTATCGCGCATCATCGCGCGAGTGGGAGGGGCGAAATGACCAAGCGGCATTCTCCCAAGGACTTCCAACGCGGAAACCCGAAGACCAAACGGCGCATTCGAAAAAAGCGTTCCGAGCAAGTCACCGCGACGGGTGAAGCGATTACGACAATCACGGCCAACGCTCTTCAATCCAAGAGGTTTCCACCCCTGCGATATGCCGTGGACGGCTATCTTGCCGAGGGCGTCACCTTGTTGGCAGGCAAACCGAAAGTCGGGAAGTCGTGGATGGCGCTGGATTTCGCGATGGCAGTCGCTACCGGAGGCGTTGCCTTGGGCGGCGTGAACTGTCGGCAAGGTCCGGTCCTTTATTGCGCGCTGGAGGACAACCATCGCCGTCTACAACGGCGGATGCGCCAGCTCTACGGCGCTGACGATCACTGGCCGCAGGGGTTACACTTCGCGACTCAGGTTAAGCGTTTAGGTGATGGGCTAGTGGACGACTTGCGCGACTGGATCGAGGCCCATCGTCCGAAACTTGTCATCATAGACACCTTTGCCGGTGTGCGTCCGCAGGGTCGCCGGGACGGCTACGATGCTGATTATGCGGCCCTGTCGCCCTTGCAGGAAATGGCGGGCGAGACGGGCATAGCGATTCTTGTGATCCACCATCTTCGCAAAATGTTGGGTGATGATCCATTCGACATGATTTCCGGTACGACCGGCCTTACGGGCGCAGTCGATGCCGCATTCGTTCTGCATGGAGGCAGGCAGGGCGTCACGCTTTACGGACGGGGACGGGAAATCGAGGAGATGGAGCAAGCCATGGAGTTTGTTGGCGGTATGTGGAAGGTTCTGGGCGATGCTTCCGAGGTGCGCAGGTCCGAGGAACGCAGCGCCATCCTCAAGATACTTGCGGATGCGGATGACCCGATGGGACCGAAAGAAATCGCCGACGCCTTGGGCAAGCCGGAAAACAACATTAAGCAACTGCTATTCAAGATGCATAAGGACGGCGAGATCAAAAAGCGGGGGCGCGGCCGATATTGCGCCGCTGACGAAACGTGACGAACACGGTAACCTCGGTAACCTGATAACCAACGACCAAGCCCAAGGTTATCGCGTTATCGAGGTTATCGCTGTTCATCGTATGAAACGGAAAGCGGCTCAGGGCCGAAAATCTCGGGAGTCGATATGACCCTTTGTCTGCCTATGAGACGCGCGCAGTTAAAAAAATGCCTCCCCCCATCCCCCTGTGGTCGCCCTGTGACAGCGCTGCGCGGAACGCCTCGGACCGACCCGTTGACTATCTATCAGTCTGTCGGATGCGAGCCGGACCCAAATTGCTGAATCTTTTCATGCAGTCCGCATTCGCGCTGGGTTTCGGTATCGCGCGCCGGGTTCCAGTCGGGTGGCAAACTGCTCGGGCGGTCATTCTTGCACCCATCCCTTGCGATGGTAGTGGCGCAGCACGATGGCACGGTTGAACAGGGGGAAGCCGATCCACAGGCCGTTGGCCGTGATCAGCGACAAGATCGCCCACAGGAACATGCCCTTGAACAGGTAGTAGAACGGGCCGAACAGCAGGCACCACAGGCGGTGCCAGTTGCCCAAGATGGTTTTCGTCTGGCCATCGAAGGCCCACGTCGCGCGTATCGTCATACCGATTTCCTCGCTGGCTGGTTGCAATGCCAGCGCAATAAGATCGGAGACCATCGCCCGTCAGGGTAATTCCCGCGCGGCCTATGGAGACCACAGGGGTAGCCGTGTCCGTGCAGATGCCGGGAGGATCGCCGTGAGCGCGGCGCACAGCGCGCCAGCCGGGTTTGCGACGGGATCACCACGCACGAGGCACGCCCCGGCGCTCCTGGCTCAATACAACGCCGCCGCGCGCGTTTCGCTCTCGATGCTCGGGGTTAGTTGCAGGCGCAGTCAGTTTCGTCCGATCGCGCGGCGCACGTCGCCAACCCATCGATCTTGATGGTCCAACGCATCGCCAAGGCCCTCGGCGTGGACGTCTCGGAATTCTTCAAGCCGAATTGGGGTTGTCCCTGACACGCTGCCAGCCCTCGTCTTATCGATTTGCATCAGCAACTTAGGAGATCGACATGACCGATATCGTGACGCTCAAGGCCATCTGCGACGAACTCACGATCGACCCGCGCGAGGCCCGCGAACGCCTGCGTGCCGCCGCCAGCAACGCCAAGGCGAACCCGGAACTGGCGAAGGCGAGGAAGCCGCGAACACCGTGGCAGTGGGTGAAGGGGTCGGCTGCCGAGAAGGAGGCACGCAAAGTGCTTTCGTCCCCAACCGAGACCTCTTGATTCAGCATTCGAGAGCCCTCAGCTAGAAGCTTGACTTATTGGGGAAATATCCTGACCCTACCTCAACTCTGAAATGAGTTGGGGTAGTCGCTTGGCATTTGAGTATCGAAGAGACTGGGACGGTAAAGAGTGGCAGCGCTTTTCAAAGCAGCTTGTCCAAGTTCGGCATCGGCCCCAAAATGTGCAAGACGTTCCCGATAGGGTTCAGGGCGACGCTGGCCTCGAGTTCATCACATCTGACGGGTGCTGTTATCAGAGCTATGCGCCGGACGAAACCTCCGACGTTGCAAAAGCCGCCAGCGCAATGAAGGCAAAGGGTGCGCGAGACCTCCGCAAACTCGTAAAGAACAGAGAAATAATCTCAAAAATCCTCGGACATCGGAAAATTTCCAGCTGGATTCTATTTTGCCCTTTCTTGGACAACAAGGATGTTATCTCGCATCTTCAGACGGTGGCAAAGGAAGTGAAGGAAGCCGGGCTGGACTTCTTGGCAACAGATTTCTGTGCTCTCGTGCAAAGCCAAGAGGATTTTGAAACCGAGTACCAACAGCTTCGTGCGAAGGCTGTAGGTGCACCATTGCCCATCAAGAAGCCGACGCCAGGTCAACTTGAAGACGCGCACAGCAAGCTTGATCAGCGTGTAGAGGACAAGCTCAAACGTGCGTTTCCTTTTGATGATAATGAGAAGGCTGAAAAAAGAAAGAAAATATACGTTTATGCGCACGTCGAACGTGAGAACGTTCTTTCAGACTTGCGAGATGAATTCCCTGACTTTTGGGAAGCCTCTACTGAGTGCATCGACTCTGAGGAGCGCCGCCTTGAAATGGCCGGCGCCGAGGGCGATACCGCGCCTAAGCAGATAAATTCCTCCATAGATCGTGTCGCTAATGCCTTGAAGAGCCAAGTGCCCGGGCTTTCGGAGAAGCAAGTTGCCTCGATTTCGCAAGGTCAAGTTGGGACTTGGCTCATCGAATGCCCGTTGGATTTTCAGGAGCCTAACGGGAAATGAGCTATAAGATTCATACAGATCAAAACTTTTCCTTTGAACGTAAGCCTTCGCCCGTACCGGGCGACTTACGAATAGGGTGGCGCATACCTCTGACACTTCTGATGCTGAACTGCTCGCGTGGGAAGAAAGCATCTCTTGCAAAACTTAACCTCTTGAACGACGCACTGCGTTCGGAAAGATCGCGAGAAAAGCTGAGCAAAATCATACGCGGCGAAACTGCGCACATAGAGTGGCGAATGCGTGTTGAGCCTGCGTTTGCCCGGAATATGGACCTATTAACTGGCGGGCAGCTGGCCGAATGGGAGGTGGCAAACGGAAAAGCAGCGATTTGCCTTACTAACAAGGGGAAGGATATTGCTGATAGACTTGAGAACGACGAAGAGAGCTTCATATCTGAAAAGGCATTTCTTAGGGAATACGCGAGCAAGATTACAGAAGGTTTTGTGACACAAATCTTATTAGCGAATAAGGCCCCATCATGATCCAAGTTTGTTCTCTGAAACTTAGATCGATCACAGCAAGAACTGTGTATGGCGTCGATCTCGATTTCAATTCCGGTCTTAACATTGTCCAAGCAGACAACACGTCTGGCAAGTCAACCTGCCTGCAGGCCATTATCTATGTTCTGGGTTTGGAGCGTTCGTTGAGTGCGAATCTGTCTGTCCCATTACCATTTGCAATGAGAGAGCGAATTCATGAAACTAAAGATGACCCATATGAAGAGGTGCTTCAGTCTTATGTTGAAATTGAGGTTTGCAACCATAGGGACGAGAAGCTTCGTATCCGTCGAAGCATAGTCGGGGACGCCGACCCGAAACTCATTTCAACATGGTCGACAGAGGAAGCCGAAGACGATGGTCCGGTCAGGGAAAGGCAGCGAGACTTTTTTGTCCATGATCCGGGATCAGCTACCAGAGAAAGTGGGTTCCATCACTTCTTAGCAGGTTTCTTGGGATGGGAGTTGCCGGATGTTCCTAGGTTCGATGGGACCGAATGTCCATTGTACGTCGAAACCCTATTCCCGATGTTCTTTGTTGAACAGAAGCGTGGTTGGTCCACCGTGCAAGGGCCGTTACCGACGCATTTTAGAATACAAGACATCAACAGGCGAGTCCTTGAATTTGTTCTGAATTTAGATGCCGGTAAGGTGCGTAGGGAGAGGGCTGAACTGAATAAGCGCATTGGCTTCCTTGGAAGCGACTGGACCGACAAGCGACGGGTGCTGTCAAAAGGCGGCGTCGACCTGATCCGATTTATCGGTGTGCCGAAAACCCCGACTGCCGAATTTTCGCACCAAGCAGCGATTTCTTTGGAAGTCTTCACGGATGGAGAGTGGTTGCCTTTGGAGCTAGCCTCTAAGGAACTTCAGGATGAAATCGCAAAACTAAACAACATCGAGCTTGTTTCCACAGAGGAGGCTGAGGCCAGTACACAAAAAGCTCTAGAAGTGGCCCAATTAAAGTATGATGAACTTGGAGCAATGTTCGAAGTTGCAAGAACTGAATTCCGAACGGTTCTTGAAGAAAACAGGGCATTGAAGAAGCGCCTTGAGGTGCTTGATATCGATCTAAAACGACATCAAGACACCAAGAAACTGATGGCTCTTGGGTCGGAGGTTACCGATGCCGTGGCATTCGAAAGCTGTCCGACCTGCCATCAACATTTGACCCAAGAACTTCTTCCACCAAGTTCCGCGGGTGCGATGGCTCTGGATGAAAACATAGCTTTTATCAAGTCGCAGCAACTCATGTACAAGTCAGCGCTAGCGGCCACTGAAGAGAGACTTGGGGAGCTTCGTCTACGAGGCCGATCCATCGAGCAAGACTATAAAGAAGCGCAAAGCGAGCTTCGTAGCCTAAAACGTGCGCTTGTGCGCCCAGCATCCAGCGTAAGCAGGGCAACAATTGAAAAATCGGTTCGGTTGCAGGCACGCTTGGATCAGTGGGAGGAGATGCAGGAACGTGCTGACGGTCTTGTAGACGATCTGGTCGCAATTGCAAAGGAATGGGCGAGACTTTCATCGCGACTTAAGGAATTGCGAACGGGAGACGACTTTTCCTTGGAGGACAAAAACAAGATTTCCCGCCTTCAGTCTCTCGTCCAAGGCCACCTGAGAACATTTGATTTCCATTCCTTCCCGCCTTCTGAAATCACCTTGGCTAGGGACAACTTTAGACCACAGGTGCTGGTGTTTGATAAGGATTCTGACGGAGAAATCGAGAAAGACATCGGCTTTGAAGCATCTGCCAGCGATGGCATTCGCCTCAAGTGGTCGTACTATCTTTCTCTTCTTGAGCTGGATGAGAACTACGACACCAACCATGCAGGGCTGGTGGTGTTCGATGAACCAGGGCAACAGGCGGCCGATCCCGTAAACCTTACCAGCTTGTTTCAAGAGTCGGCCAAGGTAAGACCGGATCGACACCAGATCTTGATCGCAACCTCGGAAAAGGAACATGCCATCAAAGAGGGGCTTGGTGATCGTCCATACAATCTGATCTCATTCAGCGGCTACATCTTGAAGCCGTTGAACTGATCGAGATTGGCTGGGACAATAAATGCATCAACCGTTTTCCGCGATTACTCTCTACTCAAGAAGCCGCCGCTAATCGTGATTAGATGGGAGTCGATGCACAATCTTCGGAAACATCGCTAATGACCAATTTCCAGCGTGAAGGATCGATCAGCAACGCCCATGTTGGCCGTGATTTCGAGGCCCGCGCCCGTGCCATCCTCGAGGCCCACGGCATTCGGTTGCAAGTGAACCACAAGGTGCCCTGTGGTCTGGGGAACGAAAAGAAGCTGCACACCTTTGACCTCGGTGCGGAAGACCCGCCCATAATCGTCGAGTGCAAGTCGCAGACGTGGACAAAGGGCGACGTGGTCCCGAGTGCGAAAATGAAGAACTGGGCCGAGGCGATGTTCTATTTCCACATGGCCCCGCCGATGTACCGCAAGATCTTCTTCGTCGAGCAGAGCTTGCGCGTCCGCACGGGCGAAAGCCTGCTCGCCTATTTCCGCCGCACGCAGAGCCACATGATCCCGCCGGACGTGGAGTTCTGGGAACTGCCGCGCGACAGCGACGAGGTCGAAATTTTCGGGAGTATTGCCGATGGACGCTGACGATCATCCGGTCGAAGTCGTATTGAAGGAAGCGCGCCGGTTCATGGTGCCGCTCTATCAGCGCAAGTATCAGTGGGGCGATGAACGTCTGGTCCCTTTTTGGGAGGATGTCGCCGCCAAGGCCGCCGAGGTGCTGGAAGGCGAAAGCAAGTTCGAGCACTACATGGGCGCGCTGATCCTCGCCCCGGTCGATAGCGGCGCGAAATTCGCCTTTACGCCCACGGTGCAGGTGGTGGACGGACAGCAACGGCTGACCACGTTCCAACTGTTTCTCGCTGCGTTGCGCGAGGTGGCCCGTAATCACGGTCAAGATGATTTTATCGACCACATCAACGGCTATCTGACCAACGTTCCACAGAGCAAGGACACCGACCCGCTGACGCGGTTCAAGCTGACGCCCACGCCCTCCGACCGCGACCTGTTCCACGACATCATCGACCTGACCGCCGCCGAGGCCGACAAGAAATACAAGTCCCTGTTCTGGGGCAAGTCGGTGCCGAAGAACCGGCCCGAACGCGCGTTTCGCGCCTATCACCTGTTCCGGCAGTGGATCGAGGATTTCGTTCAGCACGGCCCACAGGACTTTGAGGGCGCGTCAGACGAGCCAGAAGACGTCGAGGATCATATCGACCAGGGTATCACGCCCGAGGACGTGTCAGCACGTCTGGAGGCGCTCTTGAGCGCGCTGCTGGATCGTTTGAAGCTGGTGGTCATCACGCTTGGCGAAAGCGACGACGCGCAGGTGATCTTCGAGACATTGAACTCGAAGGGCGAACCGCTGTTGGCGATGGACCTCGTTCGCAACAACATCTTCCACCGCGCCGAGAAGCAGAAGGCCAAGGTCGAGACGCTTTACAAGAAGCTGTGGGACCCGCTCGATCATCCGTGGTGGCGTGGGGATGCACCGAATGCGCGCCCAAAACGTCCGCGCCTCGATCACTTCCTTGCTCATATGCTTGTCGCCGAAACTGGCCAAAAGATTTCGATCCGCGAGCTATACGCCGAGTATCGGGACTTCGCTGTGCCGAAGGGCAGACCGCGTTTCGAAAACGTCGAGGATGAGCTGAAACTCCTTGAACGGTATTCTCCTGTTTACCGAACCCTTGAAGGGCAAGAAGAGGGTGATCCGTCCCTGAAATGGCTCGGGCGAAAGCTGACCACATGGCAGGTGACGACCGTTTACCCGGTGGCCTTGCAGATGGGGCAGGAGGATGTGTCGCCCGAGGAACGGGAAAGACTGGCACAACTGATCTATTCCTATCTGGTGCGTAGAACGCTCTGCAATCTCACGACCAAGAACCTCAACAAGGTGTTCCAGTCCATCGCCGCCGAGTTCCTTGAAAACGGCGTATCGGTTGCGAGCTTCAAGGGATACTTCTCGAAGAAGGCAGGGGTCAGCAGCCGGTTTCCTACCGACCGCGACGTTCGGCACGGCATCTTGAACGAGAACGCGTATGCGATTTCTCCGCGCCCGCGACTGACGGACATCCTGTGGGAACTGGAACTCGCAAGCAGGTCAAAACTCGCCGAACAGTCCGACCAGCCCCTTAATCTGTGGGTCGAGCATGTCATGCCGCAGTCATGGGGCGATGACTGGCCCTATGAGGACGGATCGACTGGTCGCCCCTCGGATGACGACGGCAAGGCCATCGCACGAAACGCCATCCTACACACCTTGGGCAACCTTACCCTGCTCACAGGCGGTCTGAACATCTCATCGGGGAACAAGGGTTTCGATGAGAAGAAGGCGAAATTCGCCGAGCACACGGGCTTGTTCCTGAACAAGTGGTTCACCGGAAAAACGCAGTGGACCGAAAATGAAATTCGAGAACGCGGCGAGCGGTTCGCAGACGTCGCCGTTTCCCGATGGATCGGTTTGGACGGAAGCTAACTATTTCCACGATACCACAACGCTGTCCCTGCTCGCTGATAGCCACCGGGTCCGAAATGCTACCCAAATGATACCCACGGCAAAATAACTGCCTGTCTAGCGACAATAGGAACGCAGCAAGTCGTTGTTTTCATTTTGTTTTAGTGGTGCCCGGGGGCGGAATCGAACCACCGACACGAGGATTTTCAATTGGTCTGTTGATCCGCGCGTGCTGTTTCAGGATCGCTCAACCTGTAACGTAGCCGATTGAAAACGTTGATATTTGCGCTTGGAAGATCGTTTCGACCCGTCTCGCGCCGGAGCATTCAAGCTCACCGTTCCTGCTACCCCTGTGATACCCAAGCGCCATGCTTAGTACGTGCTAAGAGGTTCTTGCTCAGGTCCTTGTCGTAGCAGCTTTGCTGCCCGTATTGGAGCACTGAGATATGGGACCTCGTCGCTAAGTAACCGGTCGAATGGGCCAAGACCAAAGTCGCTAGACAGCGCTAAAGAGCCCAATACCAACGTGTCGAAATCCAACAAAGCGGAGGGGCGCAGTATGCGCTGCCAATGATAGCTGTCTCTCATAGCGGATTGGATTGCCTCAAAACGAGTGCTTGCAATCGCTTCAACGCTTCGCAAAAGGAAGGGGCGGTCAAGTTCGAGCTTACTTTCCAACGGGTTAATAAGCTCCTGCCCCATTCGCATATAGCTATCAATGGAAAGACCTGTCACACCAACTTGGAAGCCCGCGCGACGATCCAGAGCTTGCCTAAACGGAGCCTCGCTGCCCCCTTCTGTGGTTAGCCCATCGCGCAAACACTCAACCTGATAAAGTGCAAACAATTGACTGGTTGTTGTTCGCGCAGAGTTTTCCAAGGGGCGTGCAGAGCGTTCTTCTTCGCCATCGAAACGTTTTTGGACTCTGACGCCATCAATGAGGTCACTGTAATCTGCTAGCGACGAAAAGGCTTTTGGTCCTCCCGCCAATTCCAGCAGTACAGCGCCATGAATAAGCCCAAGTTCAAGAAAACCGGTCCCAGCTTTTTGGAGAAGATTACGGGCTTTGTCGGCGTCTTCGAGAAGCAGCGCAATCGATGCGGCATCACGGTATGCAGTCGCGGCAATCGCTTGATGTTCATAACCCTGCCGCTTGAACTCTGTATGGACCTCAGCGCGACCTATTAGAAATTTTAGCCGGTTGCTAAGCCTTTCGGGTTCGATCCCCAAACCTTCGCCATGCATCAGAAAAGCTCCCGAATGTTGCTCAGGACATCAGGCTCAACATACTTTGGATTCGACCACGTGTGCTGCGGCTGCCAATGGCCATGACCAGGGTCCCACCACTCAACCCGCTCGATTTGATTAGACGGTATGTGAACCTTGGCCGCTAACTCGCCTTCTAGCTGGTAAGGCGACCATCGTTGGTAGATATTTATGTCTCGCACCGCCTCCGCAACATTACTGACCTCAACCGCGGGGTAGTGGCTCGTCGCCACCCAGCAAAAGAACAATGCCCCCGGCCTCGTCCAATCGTCTGTGGCAAACTGCAAGGCGGTATCGATGGCAGAGTAAGCAAAATTCTGTTGAAGGATGGTATTTCTTTCAACTGCACCACTGGCCAAAGAGATAAATGGGGTTTCGTCCCCGAAATTCTCGTAGTCGTGCAAATGCCGATCCAGATTGTGCGCTGTCAACACGTTCGCAACCATGTGGGGAGTTATTTGGCGCTCCTTTCTCCACCAATTCGACATGATGCCATGGTCCTGACTTATGATTTCTTGCGCTTCAGATTGCGTGAGGCCAGTCAGGCCAAAGGTGTCGCCCGCAATTCCCTTCACGCATTTCTGGATATACATCAGCCCTTACGCCTTTCTGCTGCATCAAGTATCAAATTGAACAGTTCATCAGGGCGGATAGTTAACCCGAATGCTCCCTGAGGCGTGTCGCGATGCACGCCGACATAAAAGATTACAAAAGGACTTGAAATAGAAGACAGAATTTCTGGTAACAGCTTAAGTCCAGCGCCCCCGTCGTTTTCACGTCCGATATCAGATATCACGATATCATAGATTGCGCCTTCCAGTTTCCTTCGTGCTTCTTCGTCCGTTTTCGCAAGATCAATGAGCACGCCAAGTTTCTGCAAAATATTGATTTCAGGACTATTGTTAGTAGGATTATCGTCGATCCACAGAATCCGCGACGACCTTAGCAACGGCCCAATCGTTCTCATTCTTCGGGCCAATTGATCCCGCAAGCCTGCCGGTAGCGTGATATCCCTTGCTTCTGCGGCCTCCTGCACCTCACCTGACAACTCCAACTCAACCCCGGCGAACCCTAGTTTTGTCGCCCGGGAAAAGGCGGATCTAATGGTTCTTGGCCCGACGATGAAAAACACAGAGGCAAAGAAAAGTGCCCATAAAAGATGGGGTGTGTACGGCAGAAAGTCAGACCAGTAAAACCCACTCTCAGGGCTTGAAAAGGAAATCCGAATGTCCAAAAACTTCACCCCCGCGTCCAATCAACAGTAGTCATCCATACAGTCCTCATAGCTGTCCCCGGTCAGCTCGCAAAAGGTCTTCAGCGCGCCCTGTAAAGAAAAAAATTGATGTTCACTGCGATGGTAGAAGAACTCGCCACGAACGAAAATCTGTGCTACCGCCCAATCTTTGATTGCCTTGGGGCCTGGATTATGGGTCATGACGATCAAAGCATCTTCGACAAGAGACCGCTGAACTACCAAGCTTTGATAAATGTCATTTCGCGCGAAGACTTTGCCAAACAGAAGGTTTTCCGCATATTGCGCCAGCCCATCGTCAGCCACTTCTGAAGGACATTCAGGAAACTCCGTTGGTACCCGCCAGCGAACTTGGATGACCGAGGGGGTGAGAGATTCGTATTCTTCAGGGTCGGGCTCGAAATCTGCACGTTCAGCAGTACCGTACAACCATTCACCAATCGCGCCACCGCTGGGAACCGAACCGCTTTCTGCCCACGCTTCGAAGCGTGACTTTGTCTTGGCAGCCTCGTCCTTCGATACGGTTCGCATCCACGACACATCTGGGTATGATGCCTCACTTTGAAGTTTCGACGGATCGGCTAAGAAGGCTTCGATGGAACCGTAGACCAGTTCGATGCGTCGCGCCGTGACCTCATTCAGCAGAGCGTTTTCCAGCCTCGTTAGCCACCGCAAATTCTCCGGTCGGTTGTTCGCTCGGTTGGTATCTATGTGATCCACCACGTGCTGATCTGTGGGTGGTTCTCCGTGGAATGCAGAACAAACAATGCGGTGAACGGGGACACCTGCAAGATATTGATATCCAGTTGTCTGATTTTGGCGCCCGAAGGTCCACGTTTTGTCTAGAGGACGGGCGCGCTTTCGATATTCATTGAAGCGGTAAACCGCGCCGTTATCGCGAACGAGATAGCGCTCACCTCGATATTCAACATCAATTTCGTTATCGTAGACGTCAAGCAGGTGATCTTGATCGCCCACTGGAAAATTTGTTTGGTCCAAAGATGGCATCACCCTCTCCAGTGCAAAGTTGCTTGGGCCTTCCCAAGACTAATCGCACTGGTGCCGGTTGTTGTTGACAGACATGAAACACGGCGTCTGGCGCTGCCTTATGCTCTGAAACGCAACCAAAGAATGTCTTGCGCATAGACACGACGTCAACCAACGATTGAAGCCCTCGAAAAGCACCAAGCTCACAGGACCGCTAGTTCAGAGCGAGCCATCTCGCCTCAACGCATCTAGGATTGTCCCTGACGCGGCTTGTCCGCCCATCTTATCATGTGCTCATGAAACGCAAACTCACCACCAAGTTCATCGAAGGGCAGAAGCCTGATCCGTCCAAGCGCCTCGACTTTCGGGACGAGTTGATGCCGGGTCTTGTGCTGCGCATCAGTACGTCGGGCACCAAGACGTTTTGCCTGCACAAGCGCATCAACGGCAAAATGCGGCGACTGACCATCGGACGGTTTCCCATCATGTCGCTGGCCGATGCGCGGGAGCGGGTGCGACAGGTTCTCTACGAAATTGAAACGGGCCGGTTCGAGGATCGCACGGGCGTCGAGGTCGAAACCAAACCCGCGCTGGGCGACGTTATCCCCGACTATATCGAGAAACACGCCAAGGTTCACAACCGCGACTGGAAGCGCAAGGAAGCCCTGTTAGCGAAGTTCACCACCCTGCACGTCAAACGGATCGACGAGATCAAGCGCGCTGATGTCGTGAAAGCCTGCGACACGATCCACAAAGCCGCGCCGGTCAGCGCGAACCGTGCGCTGGCCCACCTGAAGCACCTGATGGGCTGGTGCGTCGAGCGCGGCATGATGGATGCCAACCCCGTCGCCGGGATGAAACCGCTGTCCAAGGAACGGTCGCGTGAGCGCGTGCTGACCGACGACGAGCTGGGCGCGCTGTGGACGGCCTGTGACGCCGAAGGCTATCCCTTCGGGGAATGCATGAAGCTGTTGATCCTGAGCGGCCAGAGACGCGCCGAGGTTGCCGAGATGCGCTGGTCGGAAATCGACCTCGAAAAACGCCTGTGGACCCTGCCTTCGCAGCGCGCAAAGAACGGCAGGCAGCACACCGTGCCGATCACAGACGCGATGCTGGATGTGCTACGCGGGGTGCCAAGGTTCCTTGGGTCTGACTTTGTGTTTACGACGACTGGCAGGTCTCCTGTGTCGGGGTTCGGTCGCCTGAAGGATCGGCTCGACAAGGTTTTGCCCGAAGATGCGGATCCTTGGATCATACACGACCTACGCCGCACTATGTCTACAAACATGGCGATGCTGCGTGTACCACAGCCCGTCACCGAGGCATTGCTGAACCACAAGACGGGTGTGGTCTCAGGCGTGGCCGCTATCTACAATGTCTATTCATACGCGGACGAGAAGCGCGAGGCATTGGGCAAGTGGAATGAGCGTATCGAAAAAATCACAGCGCCCAAGAATGATCAGCAAGCTGAAAGGCGACATCACGCCTGAGCGTTGGGTCGGTGAAGCCAGCAAGGTCTTCCCTTGCGGTCATAATCCGTGGTCCGAAATCTACACTGATGACGCTGCGCTCAAGATTGCAGGCACGTTGAGGCTTGAGAACCCAGCCGACATCACTGCGTTGCGCCTCCAACTCGCCGCCACAGCCGAATACCTTCTGTCTGTTTTTAGTTTCGCAGGTGGTGCCGCGACCCCGGCCCAAAAACACGCTTGGGCCGCAAAGATCGATACTACCTCCCGCCGCCTATTAACAGAATTGGCCGAGTCCGACGACTTGTTATCGTCGGTGGTTGTCCGCTCCGGGCGGAACAAGACCTCGCGCTTCGTTCCTGCGTCCGAAATGCGGCAAAGGGTGCATGAGGCAAGAAATGCCGTTTCGGCTCTTCTTGAATTGGTTCAGGCGGTTTCCGCCACACCCAAAGAAAACGGAGTTGCGACGGCATATGCCGAAACAATTCAATTGACTGTCGATGGAATGACAGAGGTTTTCATCGCCTTCAAGGGGATCGAAAACGTGAAACGTTCTGCATCATCCGGCCATATCGATGGTGAGTTTCCAGAGTTCATCCGAGCGTCAGCGCACCCACTTCTGGCCGCCTATTTTTCCAAGTCCTCGAAAGATGCGAAGCGGTTCGAAAACCTGAATAGACAGATCCAAGCGGCTGTGGCTGCCTACCGCCTCTACGATTGAACAAAACGGCTTCAAATGGACCCATCCCGTTCATAGTGCCAAAATGACACGCCCTGAAATCCATGCGACTGCTTTGTCAGGAACCGGTTCCCTTTAGTCAGAAAGGGAAAATCATGACAGACGATAAAGCAAGTAAGATGCTGGCAACGCGCGACGACTTGAAGCGCATGGGCATCAAAGTCTCCAACGCTACGCTGCTTCGCTGGGAAGCACGCGGACGGTTCCCACGCAGAATCCGCATGGCGGGCACCACCGTCGCGTGGTTCATGTCCGAGGTTCAGGATTGGCTCGCCGCGCGTGCCGAAGAGCGCGCTCGCACCCATTACGCCGAATACTAACCGGCGACCACACCCCGCCCAATCAATCGATCTGCAAGCGCCCGAGTGTGTCCATCACCTGTGGCTGCCGGATCGCATGTCGGAGACGATCATGATGAGCAAGAAAACCTACGTGCCGAACAAGCACCCCAAGAACACGGCCCGGATCTTCAAGGACCTTGACGACGACGCCGATGTCACCCGCAGCCAGTACCAGTTTTTTATGGATATTTGGGATTTCTGGGAGGTGCCGAAAGGCACAGTCTATACCTTCTTGGGCTTCAAGAGGGTTTCGGACGGGAAATGGATCGAGAAGGCCATCGAGATAAGGAACGGCGCGTTCTCGACGGAGCTTTTCGACCTTCTGACCCAGTTCAATCGCTGGGATTACGATCAATATTTTTGTCCCAACGCCTTCTCCAAGCCGCGCCGGAAGCGTCAGTATGCGCTGCCGACACGTTTCGGCTGGTGCGACATCGACGGGAGTGACCCCGACGCCTATGACCCGTGGCCTAACTTGCTCTGGGAGACTTCGCCGGATCGGTATCAGGCGCTTTGGTCGTGGGACACGTACCACGAACCGGATGAGGCCGAGCGGTTCTCCAAGGCTCTGGCATATCGGCACGGTGGCGACAGGAACGGCTGGACGATCACGAAGATGCTGCGCCTCATGGGATCGGTCAACCACAAGCCCCAGTACGACGAACCTTATGTTCACACGGTCGCGTGTGACTGGACCGAAATCCGCGCGCGCCCGCTCGCTTTGACGCGAGATCGAGCGAAACTGACGAGTCCTCTGGCCGAGGTAGATGTCGATCCGACTAAGTTCGACAGGGTCGAGGTCATAAGGAAGTATCGCAAGGACCTGCACCCGAAGGCGCGAACCCTGATGGGGAACCGAAAGGCGTATGAGCCGAACCGCTCTGCCCAGATTTTCCACATGATCGCTGCGCTACACGAGGCAGGCGCGTGTCATAACGAAATCGCCAGCGTAATTTGGCCAAATCCCTATTTCGTGGAGAAGCACGGACACGACATCGGCAAACTCAACGAAGAAATCGCCCGTGTTGTCGGCAAGCTGGGGGATGACGCATGAAGAAGCGATCCAATCCCAGCGGGCACCGGCCTCAACTGCCGAAGACCACGGCACGTCCAGCGAAAAGGAAGGTCCGCGCCGCGAAATCCTCGAAAGCAATTCCTACAAGAGAAAGACGACCCGACAAGGTTCTCGGGTTCAAGGGTAGTGGCCGGAACAACGAACTAACCAAGATCGCCGGTTCACTCAGGTTTCGCGGTCTGGCTGAGACTGCCATTGCGGGCGCGTTGCAGGCGATCAACATGGCGGCGTGTAGCCCGCCCCTCGACGCGGATGATGTCGAACGCATCGCCGCGAGCGTCAGCGAGTACGAGGCCGGTCACGAGGCAGCATTCGGCTGGTTGGGGGACGTGGAGGAAGATGAACCACAGTTCCTCGCATATCCCTACATCGTGAAGGGTGCCCTGACGGTTCTCGACGGGAACATGGGCCAAGGGAAATCCACCTTCACCTGCGCAATCGCCGCCGCTGTCACGACAGGCAGGCCCCCACCGTTCGTGGATGTCATCGAAAAGGGCTCAGTCCTATTCATGTCTGCCGAAGATGACCCTTCGCGCGTGCTGAAACCCCGCCTGATGAAGGCAGGGGCCGATGTCTCGAAGGTCCGATACCAGGAGGAACCGTTCACCTTGGATGAACGAGGCCTCACCCTCTTGCGCCTGGAACTGTCGGCAAACACCCCAGCACTTGTCGTGATCGATCCGATCATCGCCTTCATGAAGGAGGGTGCGGACGGGAATAAGGCAACCGAGACCATGCACTTCATGGTGCAGATCGACCAGTTGGCGCGCGAGTTTGACACGGCGATCTTGATCGTGCGGCACCTTCGAAAGGCGCGGGCTGACCATGCCATGCACCAAGGTATCGGGTCGATTTCGATATCGGCTCGGGTGCGGTCGGGCCTAATCCTCGCGCCGCATCCTGACGACCCCCGGCTTCGCGCGGTGGCGCATGCCAAGTCGAACTATGCGGAACCCGGGCCGACTATCGTGTTCGAGATGCAAAGCACAGGACCGCGCTCACACCCAACGGTGAAATGGCATAGATGCGAGCCTGAGCTGACGGTAGGCGAACTACTCGCGCCGCCCGAGGCCGAGCGAGGGCGACCGCCAAGGGAACGTGATACGGCGACCGCGTGGCTGGAAAGCGTCCTGCGCAAAGGGCCGGTCAAGAAAAAGGTGCTCGACGGTTGGGCCAGAGAGGAAGGGGTTTCACTCCCGACTCTCCGGCGCGCAGGCGAAGCACTCGGCGTGGTGAAGTCCAAGGACGGGAAAGCTTCCGTCTGGGCGCTGCCCTGAACCATGCCGTCAGCATCACTTGCTCAGAAGTCGCACACGTGTGGGATTTTTGAGCAAGTGTTCATCCCCACCCAAAATCGCGCTGTCGAGCCTTAGCGGCTCAGGCGTGTAACGTACCATAAGGAAATCCAAGATGACCAAGCACGACGAAATGCAGAACCGCCTGAAAGGCGCAATCCAACGAGCAATTCTCGACCAAGGTCGAATAAAAGGTACGAACGAGGTGATCCTCACCAACACCGACGTTGTCGAGGCCCTGTTGGAGGTGACAGGACTATACGCCTCGATACACGGGTTCGAGACCTACTCACGGACTGATCTCGCCTTCAAGCACGCGCTCACGATCATGAATCACATCGAGAAGTTTCAAAAGTTACGAAAGAAAGGGAAGTTGCCTTTTGGAGTGGTCTCGCGCTCGAAGGTGAACTGATCTTAGTCGGGCGGACATGGGGCAGCGGCTAGGGGATGAAAATCTCAGCAGTCGACGTGACCCCTTGTCCGCCTGCAGAGCGCGCGCCGTCAAAAAAACGCCTCCCCCCATCCCCTTGTGGTTACCCCATGACAGCGCCGCATCGGGCACCGCGCGGAACGCCTCGGACCGACCCGTTGACTATCTATCAGTCTGTCGGGCGTAAGCCGGAGCCAAATTGCCGAGCCTTTTCATGCAGTCCGCATTCGCGCCGGGTTTCGGTATCGCGCGCCGGGTTCCACTCGGGTGGCAAACGGCTTGGGCGGAGGTGCTGGCGGTCATTCTTGAATCCAGCCTTTGCGGTGAAAGTGGCGCAGCACAATGGCGCGGTTAAACATGGGGAAGCCGAGCCAAAGTCCGTTGGCCGTCAGCAAGGACAGCAGCGCCCACAGCCACATGCCCTTGAATACATAGTATAACGGGCCAAAGATGAAGCACCAAAGCCGGTGCCCGGTCCCGAGTATGACCTTGGTCTCGCCGTTGAAGGCCCATGTCGCGCGTATCGTCATGCCGATTTCCTCACTGGCTGGTTTCGATGCCAACGCAATAAGATCGGGGACCATTCCCCGTCAGGGAAATTCCCGTGCCGTCGAGTGCGACCACAGGGCAGCCATGCCCATGCACCGCGCCATCGCATTATCCGGGACAGATTTTATGTGCGGCCCTCGCAGCGCCTCAGAGCGAGCGCAGAAGCGGCACTTGGCGCTTTTGGGTGGGAATTGGCGGCAAACGTCGAGTCGGCGCTCAGCCGCCCGCTCCGCCGCTCTACGGGCATGCTACCGTCCGGCGCTCAACTGTGGTCACCTCGCACAGGCGGTAAGCGAGGCCGGAGGCGCTGTGCCTGATCTGGAATTGGTGGTCGTGCTCTTGGGGGGGGGCTGGGCGGTCGTTTCGCATGGATCACGTCCTAGGCGCCGCCTCCGTGGCGCTGGTGGCCAAATCGAAACACGCAGCCCCATCGACCATCCTGCGCCGATCAAGTGCGCGCCAGCGCGGCGCACAGCGCCCCAGCCGGGATTGCTGCGGCATCACCCAGCCCGAGGCATGCTCCGGCACTTCTGGCTCAATATACGCGGCCGTGCGCGCGTTTCGCTGTCGATGCTCGAGGTTAATGGCAGGTCATTCCGAGTTGCACACCGGCAGCCCACCGTGTGCCTCGACATGTTCCCAGATCAGCCGTCGCTCGGCGTAGGCGATGTAGGGGTGCAAGATTTCCGGCTTTGGGTCGATGCCGTCAGGCATGTGTACCGAAACGAACAGGGCAGTCGTGTCGCCATCGAACACGCCGTGGAACGTGACGCCCCCGGCATGGCCTTTCTGACCGGTGGTCGCAGACCTGTGGAACGTCCGTATCCTGTGGCGTATCCCCTTCGCGCCCCATGTCCGACCGATGTAGACGGTGTTGCCCGGTTCGCCACGCGCGATCATATACACGCCTGCACGGTCAGGCAGGTTTGCACGGTCATTCCACGCGACGGGATGGGACAGCGCCAGTTCCACCAAACCCCGATCTGCGAGCGCCCTCGCAATTGACTGGTGATCGGGGTGTTGGAAATCCGCGATAGCACGGACCCTGTGCCTTTAGCCGGGGCCTGTTGTATAACACAGGCACCCCGACCATAGGGTCAAGGTTTCAGCCGATTGCTCGGCCTAGCTATCGAGGGGTTTCCACGCCCCAACACGGCTGCGTCTGCCGCGTCGAGATCAGTCATAGCAGCAGATCGAGA